>JAFQAG010000029.1 GCA_017416985.1 Clostridia bacterium | reverse complement strand
TGCCACGGCGTTTGTTAATATCACCCATAATATCGCCCATATCATCTGACGGAATGTTTACATTAAGCTCGCCGATAGGCTCTAAAAGTACTGGGGATGCCTGAGCCAATCCTGCTTTATATGCTAGCGCTGCAGCCATTTTAAATGCCATTTCAGATGAGTCAACGCTGTGATAAGAGCCATCATAAAGAGTAGCCTTTAGTCCTACAACAGGATATCCTGCAAGCACGCCATGTTCCATACTGTCTTTTAATCCCTTTTCAACTGCAGGGAAAAAGTTTTTAGGAACTGCACCGCCAAATACCTTTTCTTCAAAAACTAAAGTTTCAGAGTCGGTCGGCTCAAATTCAATCCATACATGGCCGTACTGACCATGACCACCTGATTGTTTTTTGTGTTTTCCTTCGGCTTTAACACTCTTTCTTATAGTTTCGCGATAAGCAACCTTAGGTAGCTTAAGCTCAACGTTTACGCCATATTTACTGCTCAGCTTGCTGACCGCCACCTCGATATGCTGTTCGCCTATACCCTGAATAATCTGCTCGTGTGTTTCGGTGTCGAGCTTCATCGAAAGGGTCGGGTCTTCTTCCATTAGCTTAGCTAAGCCTGCGCTTATTTTTTCTTCATCGCCCTTAGCCTTTGGCATTATTGCCATAGCCATAACAGGTTCAGGGAATACAGGCGGCTCTAAGCTTAAGGGGGAGGATTTTGCGCAGAGAGTATCGCCCGTAGACGTTTGCGAAAGCTTAGGTATTACACCAATATCGCCAGCAACAAGACAACCTGTTTCGGTCTGTTTTTTACCGCATTGAATAAAGATTCGGCTAACTTTTTCCTCTGCGCCTTTATCCGTATTAAATAAAATATCGTCTTTTTTAATTGTGCCCTGATGCACACGAATGTATGAAAGCCTTCCGATAAATGGGTCGGCAATAGTTTTAAAGCATTGCGCAACTGCAGGAGCTGCCGGATCTGCAGAAAGCTCGACCGGCTCGCCGTCTTTGGTTTCAGCAAGAACTTCAGGAAATTCTGGCGAAGGCATAACGTTAGTAAGCATATCCAAAAGCAGACGTGTGCCTTTGTTTTTAATTGCGCTACCGCACATAACAGGAACGATTTGTCTGCGTTTTGTGCCGTGACGAAGTGCTCTGAAGATTTCATCCTGAGTAAATTCTTCGCCGTTAAAGTATTTGTCCATAAGCTCGTCATCTGTTTCGGCAACAGCTTCTAAAATCATATCACGAACAGGAGCTATTTCGTCATCTAATCCGTCTGGTACGGGGATTTCAACAACGTTTTCGCCATCAAAACGGCGTGCTTTCATATCAACGACATTTACAAAGCCGTTAATTTTTCCCTCTTCTTTTATCGGAACTAAAAACGGAGCAATACTCTTACCAAAAGAGGTTTTTAACTGGTCTAAAACCTTGGCATAATCAGCCTTTTCGTCATCGACCTTGTTTATGTAAATAATTAATGGAATATTTTTCTTTTCGCACAGCTTCCAGGCTTTTTTTGCGCCAACAGAAACGCCCGACTTACCACTTATAACCAAAAGTGCACTGTCAGCGGCGCAAACACCCTCGTACTGCTCAGCAATAAAATCAAACGAACCGGGAGTGTCTAAAACATTAACCTTAAAACCGTTCCACTCAACCGGGATAATAGAGGTAGAAATTGAGCACAAGCGCTTTATTTCCTCAGGATCGTAATCACTTACGGTATTTCCTTCGGCAATGCTTCCACGGCGCTCAATTGCACCAGAGGCACGCAGCATAGCCTCAGAAAGAGAGGTCTTGCCTGCCCTGCCATGACCTAAAAGAACCACATTTCGAATCTTAGCTACCGGATAATCCTTCATGTTAAACACCCTCCATTTATATAAACTAAAAATTTTAAACCTAAACGGAAATGTCTGTCATATTAATTTTTGTCTGATTACTATAGATTTTACGAAAATATGCTTTTAAATCTTTATACCCATATTATATTTAGTTCAACCACATTTTTTGATTTTTTTTCAAAATTTTTATTAAAATTTCTTTTTCGTTGTCTTTTGGAAATTCTAAGACGTAATATAAAAGCTGATTCAGCAAAATTCCTATATCTTTTCCGCTAAATCCAAGCTCAATAAGGTCACGCCCGTTTAGTGCCAAGTCACGAAGAGAAAATGCCTCGGCATCTTCTAAACATTGGCGATAAATTTCTTCAATTTTGTCATAAATTGATAAGCGAGGACGTGTATATATAAGATTTTGCCCCATAGCGTCTGCTCTTTTTAAGTCTAATAAATCTGTAAAAATATCTTCTCCGACATCTAAAACTGCTCTTTTTACAGCTTTTTTGGTTAAAACTATTTCTCTGTCGTGATATTTTACTAAGCGCAAAATCTTATCTGCAGATTTGTTGTCAAAACGCAGACGGCGCATTATATTTTCTGCCAAAATTACACTTTCTTCTGCGTGATTTCTAAAATACGTAATGCGGTTGTCATCAACGGTGCGCATTTTAGGTTTCCCTAAATCGTGAAAAAGTGTGGCATAGCGGATAACCGGATTACGAGGTGTAGAATTTACTGCAATCAGCGTGTGTGTTCCTACATCGTAAAGATGATATTTTATATTTTGCGAGGTGCGAAAAAGCTCGGCAAGCTCGGGCAAAATCAGTTCTAAAATACCTGTGCCGTACAAAATTCTGAAGGCAGTTTCGCAGTCTGATACAACGGTTTTTGTAAGCTCTTCGTGTATTCTTTCTGCACTTACGGCACAGATTCCGTTGCGCATTTTGTGCATTGCATTAGCTACGTCAGGCAAAACTTTAAATCCTAACTGAGCCGAAAAGCGAACTGCACGCAGCATTCTTAGGGCATCTTCTTCAAATCTTTTTTCAGGATTTCCCACACAACGAATGACCTTTAATTTTAAGTCGTTTTGTCCGCCAAATGGGTCAACCAAGCCAACATCGTCGTTATATGCCATAGCATTTACCGTAAAATCACGACGTGCCAAATCCTCTTCTAACCTGTCGGTAAAGGTGACTGATTTAGGATGTCTGCTGTCTTCATATTCGCCGTCAACACGATAGGTAGTAACCTCAAAGCTCTCGTTATCAATCCTTACGGTAACTGTTCCGTGCTTTATGCCGGTGTCAATCGTTTTTTCAAAAACCGACTTAATCTGTTCAGGCAAAGCCGAGGTAGTAATGTCCCAGTCGCCCGGGGTGCGCCCTAAAAGACTGTCACGCACGCATCCGCCAACGGCATATGCGCTAAAACCGTGATTTTTTAAGGTATTTATAATAGTTTTAACAGGCTCTGATAGAATAATTTTCATATGCAATCCTCCGCTTTTTCTTACTTATTATTATAAATTTTTTAAGTCTGCGTGTCAATGGGGTTAAAAAACCTTAAATATTATTTAAAAAAACATTGACACAAGGGCCAAAAAATAGTAAAATTATATAGTGTGTTAATCTATGTTAAACTTGCGGTAATTTGTAGTTTCCGCAAGACAATTTAGTTTTATTTGATGTATAATTTTTATTTGTAACAAAGGTGGCATATAAGCCAAAAAATTTAAGGAGGTGCTTTAAAATAGAACTGATAATCTACATAGCAGTCGCAGTGATATTAGTTGCCCTGGCGGCGTTTGTTGCGTTCCGTCTGGGTGTTTCCTATAGAAAAAAGATTGCTGAAGCTGAGTACGGCAGTGCTGAAGCTGAAGCTAAGGAAATAGTAGAACGTGCGAAAAAAGACGCTGAAAACAAAAAACGAGAAATACTTTTAGAAGCAAAAGAAGAAAATCACAAGCAACGTCAGGAGCTTGAAAAAGAAATTAAAGAAAGACGTAACGAAATTACGCGTCAGGAACGCAGAATCCAGCAGAAAGAAGAAACTCTGGATAAAAAGAACGAGGCAATCGAGAAAAAGGATGAAAGCCTTAATCTTAAAGAAAAAGAACTCGATGCAGCAAAAATCGAAATTGAAGAAATTAAGCAGAAGGAACTCGAGGTACTGCAGAAGATTTCTGGCTTAAGTGTTGAGGATGCAAAACAATTCCTCTTAAAAAGCTTAGAAAGCGAAGTGCGACACGAGGCTGCAATGATGGTAAAAGACATAGAGACACAGGCAAAAGAAGAAGCAGATAAAAAAGCAAAAGACATCATCGCAGGTGCAATTCAAAAATGCGCGGCAGACCACGTTGCAGAAACCACCGTTTCTGTTGTTAACCTGCCGAGTGATGAAATGAAGGGAAGAATTATCGGTCGTGAGGGTAGAAATATCCGCACACTCGAAACTCTTACCGGAATAGACCTTATTATCGACGATACTCCCGAGGCAGTTATCCTGTCAGGATTTGACCCCGTGCGCCGTGAAATCGCACGTGTTTCACTTGAAAAGCTTATCGTTGACGGACGAATCCATCCAGCACGCATTGAAGAAATGTATGAAAAAGCTAAAAAAGAGGTTGAAACCGAAATTAAGCAAGAGGGTGAAAATGCAACCTTCGAAACTGGTGTACACGGACTTCATCCTGAAATTATCAAGCTTTTAGGAAAGCTCAAATTCAGAACAAGCTACGGTCAGAATGTGCTTAAGCATTCAATCGAGGTTTCGCACCTTTCCGGCTTAATCGCAGGTGAGCTTGGCGCAGACATTACCTTGGCAAAACGTGCAGGCTTGCTCCACGACCTTGGAAAAGCGGCAGACCACGAAATGGAAGGCTCACACGTTATGATTGGTGCAGAGCTTGCTAAAAAATACAAAGAGGGCAAAGAAGTTATCCATGCAATTATGGCTCACCATGGCGATGTTGAGGCAACAACCTTAGTTGCAGCAATCGTTCAGGCGGCAGATGCTATTTCTGCAGCTCGTCCGGGCGCACGCCGTGAAAATATCGAAAACTACATCAAGCGTTTAGAAAAGTTAGAGGAAATTGCAAACTCATTTGAAGGGGTTGAAAAATCCTTTGCTATTCAGGCTGGTAGAGAAATTCGTATTATGGTTCGTCCTGAGGATATCAAAGACGAAGGAATAACTATGATTGCACGCGATATTGTTAAGAAGATAGAAAGCGAAATGGAATATCCGGGTCAGATTAAGGTTAATGTGATTCGTGAAACCAGAGCTATCGACTACGCAAAATAAAAATTAAGGCTGTATCGCAAAAAATAAAAATTGCGATGCAGCCGTGTTTTTTGCAAATTTTACGAAAGGACGGGAACGCATAATGCAGATGGAAAAATCGTGCGGAGCTATAATTTTGCGCCGTGAAAACGACAAATGGAAAACCCTGCTGGTTCAGAACAGAAACGGCGGACACTGGGCATTTCCTAAAGGACACGTCGAAGAGGGCGAAACCGAAAAGCAAACCGCCATTCGTGAAGTGCGTGAAGAAACTGGACTTGTTATTGAAATAAACACTGATTTTAAAATGACAACGCAATACTCTCCTAAAAAAGGAGTTTTAAAGGACGTTATATATTTTCTTTCGGTAGTAAATACCGAAGAAACACATCGTCAAATAGAAGAAATTGATGCAGTAAAATGGTTTTCGCTGCCCCGTGCAATAACAAAGGTTACATTTAAACGTGACCGCGAAATATTAGAGGCGGCAGACGAATATGCCAGACTATATTTAAAATAATTGGGATGAAAAATAGTCCAGAACGCAAAAAGCAATAAAAACAGGATGCAAAAAACAAAGTTTTTTGCATCCTGTTTTTATTTTAAATATTTTTGATTAACCGTTCAATCTTACAACAGAACTCCTCAGCTGCTTCTATGGCAAACTGTGCATTTTTATTTTCAGAAATTATGCGTATTTTATGAGCAGAAACATCAGGAATCACCAAAACTCTGCCATCCTTTGTGCGCAGACTTATACCGCCTTCTGCCTCGAATTGAGTCATCTGCCCGCTTTCAAACAATTTGCGCATGGCCTCTCCCTTTTTATTGTCGGGGCAGTCGATGCTTCGGCTGATTTTATATATTTTTGGAATAACGGCTAAAACCTCAGAAAGAGCGCAGCCATTAAGATAAAGAAATTCGCAAATTCTTACAACTGCTCGCACAGGGTCGCAGCAAAGAGCATACTCAAGCCTTGATGCAGGTGTGTTTTGAGCCAAAAGATGTGCCTCAATTTTATGCTCTTTTATTCTTATAATACTGCATCCTAAGGCTTTTGCTATGCTATCCGCCACTTCGCAACAGTCTGTGGGAACGTAGACCGACGAGCCTTTTATTGCCGAGCCGCAAATTAAAGTTACCAATGCCCAATAAGTGTCTTTGTCCATCATATTATTACTGTCATCGGTCAAAACACAACTTCCGTCCTGTGAAATAGTTATGGCAAAATCAAGACTGTTGTTTTTTATCATATCCGAAAGCAACGAAGACTTGTTGGTAAACAAAAATTTTATTCCCAAAAGACTGCCCAGTTTTTTTAATGTTTCGCACAATGCATCCGAATCCGTGCAGATTCCAACAGAAAAGTTAAGCCGTCTGTAACTCGTATAGGCGACTACGTCTTTTAAATAATAGTCCGAAATATCATTTACATTAACAGGCATTTGCGTCTTTTCGGGCAGAACATAGCTAATTTCTTCGGTTTTTAAAGCATCAGATATTTGTTTTAACACACTTTTTGAAATAGGCGCGCCGCCTGCGTCTAAAAGCTCAATTAAAACAACATCCTTTTCAACAGATACATTAATTGCTCCACCTGCGTGCAGATGCCTTGCGGCAAATTTAGCTGCGCCCCGGTCATTAATTCCGCACAGATTATAAACCTTTACTCCTGCGGCAATCAGACCTGAAAGCATAGCAAACTTTATGCTCATACACTCAGCAACGTCAGGAACGTTTAATACCACCGCAGAATTCTTGTCTAAAGCCGATGCAAATGCGGCGCACAATTTTGCAGAAAAATCAGGTGTAATGCTTGTGTGCATCTGCCCTGAAATTTTGTAGCTGTTAAGCCTGTCATAAATGGCTTGCTGCCTTTTAAAAACAGAATTTTGAGTTGCTATAATGCTGTCGTGCAGACGGGTATTACTATCAACTTTACTGCCTGACCAAATGATGCAATCCTTTAGAGAAACATTATCGCCAACTGTGCATTCATCGCCTAACACACAGTAGGGCAAAATCTCGGCAGATGCGCTTATTTTGCAGTTTTTGCCAATTAAAACTCCGCTTTTTAAGATGCTATCGTCTACATTAAGATTAACTTTTTGCTCAAAAATATCTCTATGGCATTTGCGATAAGCCTGTGCAGAGCCTATGTCGCACCAATATCCGGTGGTTTTAAAACCGCAAACTGACAAGCCGCTATTTAGCATTTACATCATTAAATCTTTTGACAAATCGTATGGACAAAACGGCGGAATTAAAGATAATATTTTAGGCTCTATAATGTAAATTCCCGTATTTACCATATCGGTGCAAACCTCGTCCCAGTCAGGATTTTCGCACACTTGCATAACACGGTTATCCTCAGATGTAAGAACTGATGTGTATTCGGTAGGATTTTCAGAAGTGGTAAGCAAAATAGTGGCATCTGCTCTGTTTTGTTTATGAAAACTAAGCGCTTGGCTCAAATCAATATCGGTTATAACATCGCCGCTTATAACAAAAAAGCTGTCATTAATAAGGCTTTCGGCAGATTTTATGCATCCTGCCGTGCCAAGTGGCTCGTTTTCAATAAAATATTTTATGTTAACACCAAAACGGCTGCCGTCACCAAAATATGCTCTTATATCATCGCCCTTGTAGCACAAGGTTATTATAATATCGTGTATTTGGTGCTTTTTTAATAGCTCAATCGTGTGGCAAAGCAAGGGTTTGTTCATTATAGGAAGCATCGGCTTGGGAATGGTATTCGTTAAAGGTCTTATGCCCTTGCCCTCGCCGCCTGCTAAAATAATTGCCTGCATATTTATCTTCCTTTCTGTTAAATCAGTTTTATTAGTTAGTGTAAATAAATTTTGAAAAAATATGCAGTTTTGGATTTTTCGTTGTTTTTTATTTTGTGTTGGTGTATAATTGATACATACAGAATTTTATTTTATAAAATTCTTAAAAGCCTGCGGCTTTGCGGTCGGTGACCGCTGTATCAATTGACGGCGTCGCAGAAATCTCCTTGCGAGCAAAGATTTCTGCTTCCTGGTAGAATTAATATGTACAGAATTTTATTTTATAAAATTTTTAGTTCTGACCTGATGCTAGCCATGTAATGTGTGTCGAAACTTGTCTGAAAATAAACTAAAATTAGGAAGGGAATATCTATATGGATATCATACAGAGTTTTTATGATAATTTGGCTTCACAATATGATAAGCTTTTTCTTGATTGGCAAGCCACAACAAAAG
>JAFQAG010000028.1 GCA_017416985.1 Clostridia bacterium | reverse complement strand
TTGAAACCGGATTGAATTTTAAAAGAACTCCCCACAATGAATATGCAATTGCCGAAACAAATGCTAAGTAAATAAGTACTGCTACTGCCTTTGCAGTTGCCAAAACAACTTCTCCACCTAAGACAAAGCCTATTATCATCATAACTGCTCCGCCTAAAATAAACTGATAACCGCTTATTATAACAGGGTCTTCGTATGATGAATACTTTTTCATAAATGCTGATGAAAACGCATATGAAATAGACGAAAAGAGCACAAATCCCTCTCCGGTAAGTGTCATATTAAAATCAAGACCATTAAGATTAACAACAACTATTCCGGCAAAGCCTATAATGCAAGCTATGACCTTTTTAAAGGTTATTTTTTCCTGTCTGAAGATAAGGCAGGCAACCAGCATAGCAAAAAACGCATTTGAACCGCTTATTATTGTGCCTTTTACGCCGCTCGTGTTCGCAAGACCTATAAAAAACAGCATATACTGGATTATTGTCTGCGAGCAGCTTACCACAGCTATTCTTCCCCAGTTTTCTTTTTTAGGATAAAGAATTTTTCTTCTTGCAATACTGTAAATTAAAACGGTAAGGATGCCTGCAATCAAAAAACGTATACCTGCAAACAATATAGTAGATGCAGTAGTTTGTACAGGCAAAATCAATTCATATCCAACCTTTATAAAAGGTGTTGCACTTCCCCATAGCGCACAACAAATCAGCGCTGAAACAGCAACAAAAAACTTATTTGTTAAAAGCTTATTTTTCTTAGTTTCCATTTTTCTCTCCCATATTTTTATATTTTAAATTTATTTCCACCAATCGACCTCGTGCGGTAAATCTATATCTGATGCACGAAATTCTAAATCTTTTCCTTCTCTGCGTTTATTTTCAAAATCATTAAGAGCTCTTAATGCATATTTACTTAAAATAATTATAGCAGGCATATTTATTATAGTCATCGCACCCATCGTAACATCTGCTATATTCCATAATAAGTCTGCGCTAAGACCTGAGCCAACAAAAATTACCAGTGAAGCGATAACGTAATAAATTCTTTTGAATGTTTTACCAGGTACTTTTTTTGTAAGATAGAATATGCACTGGTCAACATAAAACAGATTACCTAATAAAGTAGTAAAGGCAAAAAAAATCATAGCTATGGTTATAAATACCGGTCCGAACGCACCTAACACATTCCCTAAAGCCGCTTGAACATATGGCGCACCTGAAAGCTCTGCTGTCGGCTCAATTCCAGAGCACAAACACATAAAAGCAGTAGCCGAGCAAATTAATAAGGTATCAATAAATACTGATAAAATCTGCACCAGCCCCTGCGTAACCGGATGCTTTACTTCAGCAGATGCCGAAGCATTGGGTGCAGAGCCAACACCTGCTTCGTTACTGAACAATCCTCTTTTTATGCCATACATCACACAAGAACCACTAAATCCGCCAAAGATAGCTTTAGAATTAAATGCCTCTGTAAAGATTCTGCCTAATACTCCGGGAAGCATATAGATATTTTTAAAGATTATAAAAAGTGCAACTGCGACATAAATAACCCCCATAACCGGCACTAAAAATCCGGTTACTTTTACAATTCTTTTACCACCGCCCAAAAGACAGTATAAAACAATAACTGCAATAACAAGACCAATTATCCAGGGAGTATAGCTTTCATTATAAAAGCTATATCCTGAAAATGTTGATTGTAAGTTGTACGATGCAAGCATATTAAATCCGAAGCCGTAGGTTAGAATTAAAAATACAGAAAATATAACTGCTAAACCTCTGCTTTTTAAACCTGATTCAATATAATAAGCAGGTCCTCCGTAAAAACTGCCATCAGCACCTTTTCTTTTATATATCTGAGCAAGTGTGCTTTCTATAAGAGCCGATGCACCGCCTACTATGGCAATAATCCACATCCAGAACACAGAACCGAATCCGCCTAAACATAATGCAGTCGAAACACCTATGATGTTACCTGTGCCAACACGTGATGCAGTAGATACCATAAGCGCCTGAAATGATGATATGCTTTTTTCATCAGATGGCTTTTCACTAACGGCTTTAAATTGCGCTTTTAATAATCTGAACTGCGCAAATTTTGTTCTGAATGTAAAATATAATCCACCTGCTATCAAAAGAACAATTAAAATGTATCCATATAACGCATTATTGATATTCGATATTAACTCTCCCACTATAAATATCCTTTCTTGGTTAATTGATGTTTTTATAATAATTTACTATTATGTATCATTCATACCTTTTTTCCATACACCCGAAAAATAAAATACTACACCAATCCAAAAAGGCGTAAATCCTGCCAGGGCATCACCCAGCCAAAATCCGTAATGCTTCATATCAAAAACGACACCAAACAAAAGAGCCAAGCCTATGCGCAAAACAATACCATCTAAAATTGCTGTTACAAAATTTATTTTGTAATTTCCGCTTCCGTTAAGTAAAGCATTCATTATAGCTCTTGAAGATGCACCAAAGAACAGTAAAACGGCAATCGGTACATATCCTGTAGCTATGTTTAATACATCGGTATCTGCCTCGTCTGTAAACAGACCGAATATA
>JAFQAG010000002.1 GCA_017416985.1 Clostridia bacterium | reverse complement strand
TATCTTTACGGGAGAAAAAATGCAAAGGTTGCAGCAAGTGCGGTAGGCGTTAGACCTTACGAGATTATTTATTATGATTACGAATAAGTAATATTACTATTAAACATTATTTCTGCAGCTGTGTAAATGTAAAATCTACATAGCTGCAGATGATAATATTTATGAGGCGAAGATTATGTTAAAAAGACTTTTGTTACGTTTTAATGATGTTATCAAACAAAAAGGCGTTATGAGATTCTGGCTGTGGTCGTATATCGCAGTTTTGTTTGTTATGCTCTTTTTGTTTGTATGCACATCGAGCATATTTTTTAGCGTAGTGAGAGATGATACTGTAAATCTTAAAAAAGAAGAAATTCGTAATTTTAGCGGTAAAATGGATCTTTTAACTGAAGAAGGAAAACTATTTGCCGCAAAAATCGCAGCAAATAAAGATATTAAAGAAACATTTACCCGAAAAACCTATAATACAAAGGAGCGTTTCGAGGTTAAAGAGGTTGTAAAACCATTTGCCGAGCAGATGAAATTTTTAGATGAATTCTTTGTTTATGTAAAATCTACTAATATTATAATTAATTCTCTTGGACATATATGCACACCGGAAGAGTATTATTCCATTCACTACAAAAGTACGAATATGGATTTTAAAATGTGGTATGACAATTTTTTAAACAGTGTCTTTTCTGGTTATCACGTTTTTGATGTTCCTCAACAATACGGAACAGATATAATAACTAAGTTTTGTTATGTGCTTCCGACAAGACTCATTGACAGAACCGAGGTTACAATATGTACAATCATAGATTCTGCTCAATACAGTGAAGAAGTAGCTAAATTTGATACAAACGGAGACATATCTGTACTGATATACAATGATGCAGGTAAACGATATTTTGAAAAAGGCCTACATATTCCAACCGATGAACAGCTTGCAGAAATGGAAAAATCGGATGGATTTTATACAACCCATATAAATGGAGAAAAGGTTGTAATGAATTTCGTAAGTTCAGAATTTGCATCATGGAGATATGCATTTGTAATTCCGTTCGAAAGCTTTTGGGCCAAACTTGGTGTGTTGCGTTATATGAATGTACTTGCGGTAATTTTAATTGCAGTTTTAGGTGTTGTAGGTATATACATAATCACAAAATACAATTACCGACCTATAGCGGATATTGTAAGCAAAATTGAAAGAAAATTCTTATTGGATTCCTCGAAAAAAGAAAACGAATACGAACAGATTAACAGGGTTATAGACAGTGCCAGTGATTTAAGTGATGCATTAGAAAAGCAAACTAAACAAGCAGAGATGGGAAAAACCATGAAACTGCTGCTGGGCTTAATAAATCACGAAATAACAGCGGAAAGGGATACCTATAGCTCAATGTTTAATACCGATACCTTTGTTGTTGCTGTATTTTGCACTGCTACATATGAAAAACTATTTACAGATGAACAGATGAATAACTCTGAGCGTTTTTCTGTAACAAAAATGATTATAAGTAATATTTTTACAGAAATGCTTAAGCCGTATGGTGTGGTCTATGAAGCTGACATGGTAAATATGGTATTTTTATTCTCTCCGAATGACAAATATATTTCTCAGTCAAAAGAATTGGTTATGCAAAAGGCAGAGGAAACGGCAGAAACAATATACAAATACTTTGAACTTAATTTAACTTGCGGTATAAGTATTAAACATACAGGAATATCGAGTATAAGTACTGCCTATAAAGAGGCGCTTGAAGCGTTAAATACTACTTTGCGTTCTGAAAAGTCTGCTGTCAGCGCGTACAGAGCGGATAATATTTCGGCAAAAAGCTATTATTATCCAATCGAGCAAGCGCAACATCTTATATCGCTGTTAAATAATGCGGATAGTGCAAATGCGTTAAGACATATGGATATGATTTTAGAAACGAACCAAGACATTTTACTTATTCCGCATTTACGAAAAGCCTTATTTACTGATATGGCGGGTACGATTATGAAAGCGGCATTAAATGTTGGATATAACATTGATACCGAAAAACTTATGAGCTATGTAAATGTTGAAGAGTATTCTGCGTTCAGTAAAATTTTTGAAAGCTATGTAAATGAAATTTGCAATTTTATAAATGGCGGCAGTTTTGAAAATATGGATTCTTTGGTAAAAAAGATAAACAGAATTATAGAAAATGATTATTTGAATGTTGAGCTTAATATAAATATGATTGCCGAAACGCTCGGTATGAACGCAAGTTATCTTTCTGCTGTTTATAAGCAAAGGACAAGTATAAGAATTATTGATAAAATACACTCGCTACGTATTAACGAGGCTAAAAAGCTGGTTTTAGAAGAAAAACTGACAATGGAAGCAATAGCTCAAAAAACAGGATTTGGAACAACTACATCGTTTAATCGTGTGTTTAAAAAAGTTGTTGGAATATCTCCCAGAGAGTACAGAAACATGAATTCATAAAAAAGCTTTTATTGAAGCATATATTTAATTGCTATCAAGGAAAATGAGTAATAATCCAAGAATTTGTTTATTGTAACCAGTAAAAGCTGAAAGTATAATTAAATTATAAGAAAATTTTAATAGGAGATGATTTAAATGTCAAAATTCTACAAAGTAGTTGCATTGGCTTTGTCATTGGCTTTGATGATGTCTTTTACCGCATGTTCAAAACAAGGACAAACTCAAAGTGCAGGCAAAATATCTGCTGATGCGCAGTACCCGATAGACACAGACAAAACGCTGACATATTGGGTAAATTGCAGTAAAAATATAACTGCAAGTGTAACCGGAATGGGTGAAACTGAATTTGCGCAAGAAGCGGAAAAACGTACAGGTATAGATATAGAATATATTCATCCTGCGCAAGGACAATCAACAGAACAATTTAACCTGCTTATTGCAAGCGGAGATTTACCTGATATTATTGAGTATGGATGGTATAGCTTCCCGGGCGGACCGGGCATGGCAATTGATGATAATTACATTATTGCTTTAAATGATGTTATGAAATCTCATGCTCCTAATATCAGCAAATATTTTGACGAGCATCCTGAACAGGCTAAAATGACTCAGACAGATGATGGAAGATATTATGTATTTCCATTTATGTCTCCTGACCCGAAACTTTTAAGCACAGCAGGTCCAATTGTAAGAATGGATTTGCTCGAAAAGTATGGAATGGAAGCTCCTGTTACATATGATGACTGGTATAAAATGCTTACTGCATTTAAAAATGATGGAATAGAAATTCCGCTTTCATTTAATGCAACCAATACTCATGAAATTCAGCAGTTGTTTGGTGTTTTCGGAGGATATACTGACTATTATTTAGATGCAGAAACAGATACAATCAAATATGGTCCGTTTGAGCCGGAATTTAAAGAAACGCTCACAATGCTTGCAAAGTGGTATTCAGAAGATTTAATTGATAAAAACTTTACCACAACCAGCACAACTATACGTGATTCTAATGTGTTAAACGGCAAGGTTGGTGCAACTTATGCAAGCGGTGGCGGACAGCTTGACGGCTGGGTATTAAATGCTGTCGACGGCGTTAAAATGCGTTCTGTAAAATTCCCGGTTAAAAATGTGGGAGATCCTGGCTCAAAATTCAAGGCTATGGCATATTACTATCGTATGAGCGGCGCAGCTATTACTACCTCATGCGAAGACCCTGGGCTTGCTGCTAAATATCTTGACTATTTCTATGGTGATGAGGGTCATATGCTCGTAAACTTCGGTATCGAGGGAGAAAGCTACGAAATGGTTGATGGTAAACCTGTATATACAGATAAAATTATGAAAAATCCTGATGGCTTAAGCATGAGTGATGCAATGGCTCGTTATATGCGTTCATGCAACTCAGGTCCTATGATTCAAGATGTTGGATATATCGAAAACCGTTATTATTTACAAGAACAGAAGGATGCTCTCGTAAACTGGAGCTGGGGTTCTGACTATACACAGAAATATAAGTTGCCGCTTATTCTTCCTTCAAAAGAAGAAGCAACAGAGGTAGCTGATATTGCAAATAACGTAAATACTTACAGAGATAATATGATTTTAAAATTCATAACAGGTCTTGAAAGTATGGATAAATATGATAGCTTTATTCAGCAGATGAAGGATTATAACGTAGAGCGCGGAATAGAGATTCAGCAGGCAGCTTATGAGCGTTATAAAAACAGATAATCTTTTTTGGTATTCCCTAAGGAGAAAGATATATTATGGAAGTTAAAAATAAACTATCTCGCAGGGCGGGTAGCGTTGCTACCCCGCCGTTTGCGGATTTTATACGACACAAGTGGCTTTATTTTATGGTAGCTCCCCTTGTGATTTATTACATATTGTTCCACTATATACCAATGTTTGGTTTGCTAGTGGCATTTGAAAGATATGTGCCGTCAAAGGGCATATTTGGCAGTAGTTTCATAGGGTTTGAAAACTTTATTGACTTTTTTACGGGTCCATTCTTTTTCAGTCGCTTGCGAAATACGGTTGTAATAAGCCTTAGCTTGCTTATTTTTAGTTTTCCGGCACCGATTATTCTGGCTCTTTTGCTTAACGAGATTAAAAGCAAGGCATTTCGTTCGGTAACACAAACTCTATCATATCTGCCGCACTTTATTTCGCTTACGGTTGTATGTGGTATGATTCGTTCATTTACAATGGATAATGGTGTAATAACTGACTTACTTGTTAATTTTGGCTTTGAAAGACAGTCGATGCTATCGAATCCTGATTTATTTGTTTCAATTTACGTAATATCGGATATATGGCAGACAATAGGCTGGAACTCAATTATATACATATCGGCACTTACAGCAGTAGACCAGGAGCTTTACGAGGCGGCGAATATTGACGGCGCAACCAAATGGCAGCAGGTTATTCATATTACCTTGCCAAGTATTGCACCTACAATTGTAATAATGCTGCTTTTGAGAATTGGAAGTATTTTAAATGTCGGCTACGAGAAGATAATTCTTCTTTACAATCCGCTTACCTACGATACAGCAGACGTTTTACAGTCGCTCATCTATCGACGCGGTCTGCAGGAATTTGACTGGGGATATTCAACGGCAGCAGGTATGTTTAACTCGGTTGTAAATACTGCACTTTTAATACTGTCGAATAAAATAAGTACAAAAGTGTCAGAAACGGCATTGTGGTAAGGGGGCGAAAAAATGAAAATAAAAGAAAGTAAAAGCTATAAGGTTTTTAAATTTTTTAATATAATCGTTCTTTCGCTTGTTGCAATAATAAGCCTTTATCCAATGATATATGTATTACTCGCTTCATTAAGTGATCCGACAGAGTTTATGAAACATCAGGGATTATTGCTTAAACCGGTCGAATTCAGTTTTGAATCATATGTGCAGGTATCGAAACATCCGTTTATATTATCGGGTTACAAATCGACTCTGTTTGTACTTATAGTGGGGCTTGCAGTAAATATGCTACTTACTCTGCCGGGAGCATTTGCTTTGGCATCAAAAGATTTTAAATACAGAGCCTTGATTAACAAAATGGTAGTGTTTACAATGCTGTTTTCGGGTGGTATGGTTCCTTTGTTTTTAACGGTTAAAGCATACGGATTGCTCGATTCATATTGGGCACTTATTCTTCCGGTTGCAGTAAACACCTTTAATCTTATAATAATGAGAACTGCATTCGCATCGATTCCGCCAAGTTTGGCAGAGAGCGCAACCTTAGACGGTGCATCAGAGCTTGTAATAATGCTTAAAATTGCGCTTCCGCTCTGTATGCCTACTATTGCAGTAATAATTTTATATTACGGAGTTCAGCATTGGAATGCATGGTTCCATGCGATGCTGTTTATAAAGACAAAAACAAAATATCCTTTACAGTTAGTACTGCGTGAGGTTTTGGTTGTAGAAGACACCACCAGTATGACAATTGGAGGCGATGATACAGTCGGTTTGGCAGAAACAGTTAAATATGCGGTAATCATTGTTTCTACATTACCTATTTTGACGCTTTATCCGTTCTTGCAGAGATATTTTGTAAAAGGTGTTATGGTTGGCGCGGTTAAAGGTTGATACTATTTAAAGGGGTTTTAATAATTTAAAATTTAATATACGATAAAGAAGGGAGAAAAATATTTATGAAAAAATATTTTAGTGTTTTACTTACGCTGATTATGATTATATCAGCGATTGGCACAGTTGGAGTATCGGCGGCTGATTACACAGAGGTTGTAACAGTACCTAAGGGTGCGACATACACCCTGCCGACAGATATTACATGGGACGGCGGTGCATCTACAGTAGATACATCTAATGCAGGTTATCAGATTTTTACTGGTAAAGATGCGACTAATGCTGATGTTACATATCGTGTAAACGTAGGTGAATATGCATATACACCATCATTTATTGATGATATGGGTAGTGTTGACCATAATTCAGCAAGAACTGCTCAGGTTACAGGTGCAAAATTTGAAAGCACAAGATTTGGAACTTATAACAATGTTACCGTAGATGACGGCACAGGGGATATAGTATTTGATGCTAGCTTTGCTTGTACCGCAGACCATTCTTTAAGATGGTATTTAAATACCGAGGCTCAGCCTAAAAATGGCTTTAAGCTTTCGGTTGATGTAAAAATTGAGAAGTTTTCAACTACGTATTCCGGTGAACAATATGGTCCGGTATTATATTTTGGTGGCCAGAATGCAGCAGGCAACATCAGTCTGGCGCAGTTTAATACCGGAGCAGAGGGTAAATATGAGAATATGCCTAAAATAGAGGTTCAGATGGGTAGCACAGGCACAAAAGGTGTATACTATCTCGAAAATGTAAATGTTAATATTGATGAGGCAACAAGCACCTTAAGCAGTGAATGGTATAATGTTACAATGCTTGCAGGCACAGAAACTTATGATTTATATGTAAATAATAATTTGGTAATTGAAGACGTACCTCTTCCACCGCTTGTAGTATCAGAGGGCTGTTTGGACTCGGTTTGGTTAAGAAATATCAGCCCGAGTACTGCAGCGTCAGAGGCATATATTGACGACCTTTCAGTTACTCCGCTTAACATTGTAGAGGGAGAGGCAATACTTGATACTGCTTTGGTAGTCGGTGATGCTGCCGCTCAGACAGTTTACACCAATGTCGCATTAAGCGATGGCACTACAAAAAGCATTCCTGTTTCATTTAATGCTGATACAACAGCTGTAGCAACAGATTTAACTGCAACGGGTATAGCACCGGGCTTTAACAATATCGCTGTTACTTATGATGTATATGCGACAGAAAATGTAGTAAACGAAACAATTTACGCATATCCGGGTCAGACAGTTACACTCGCTGACGCAAGTACAGTTACAGCGACAGAAGTTGGTATATTAGAGCGTAGTGTAAGCTACGAGGGCAAGCTTTATAACTACACAATTCATGCAGGTAAGTTTACCCAAAGTGCTAAGGATGATATGTCAACACATACTACAGGTACATGGAATTCAGGAGCAGAAGGCGCTACTGATATAAACTATGTAGTACCTGGTGCAGTTGACGGAATGACGCTTACCACAACTGTACCGCATGCTACATATAATGGTGCATCGTCTGTTGAAACAGAAGGGACTAACTCTTTTATAAGAATGTATGACTA
>JAFQAG010000027.1 GCA_017416985.1 Clostridia bacterium | reverse complement strand
GCAGAATAATTGTTAAGTTCCTCATACCAGTCGCTTACCGGTGCAACAAATTTAATATTTAATCCATCATCTGTAATTATGTTTACACCAGTTTTTGCCGTTTTTACAGTCAAGTTGTTTTGCTTTACAGCTTCAAGCACATCACGAAATGTTTTCGTGTTTGACTGTACTTTTGGCATATATATTTCACCAATTTGAAAACTGTTAATCACATCATCAAGACCACCTATATGATCCTCGTGCGGATGCGTACCTACCAAAACATCAACTTTTTCTATGCCACACATTTTTAAATACGAAACAACATCATCACCGTCATCATTATTGCCCGCATCAATAAGCATTGTTATGCCTTGTGGCAACTCTACTAATGTACAATCTGCCTGCCCTACGTCAATAAAATGAACTCTAAGAGCATTTTCTGAATATACGAAATTACTATTATTATCAGTTACTGTTGGTTCTGTATTAAAATATGATACGGCACAAATACACAATGCAATTATACCTATAATAAACTTTATGCGATTTCGTAATTTCCTCATACGTTTCCCCTTTTACATTTAATTTAATAATAAGTATAACAGAAAAAACTATTAAAATCAAATACGTTTAAATTTGTTTTTACGTATATTATAAATTAATACAAACATTATTATCACTACGCACAAAAAACTCCATACAGAATTTATTTTTTTAGGCGTGATATTTTCCTGATTCCATACCATTACTGTATCTAACGATATAGCATTAAAAGTTATCCATGTAATTATCGCCGAAATAATACCATGCATAAATTTTCCTGATAAATACGTTTTTATCTCCAAGTCAGTATCTGATATTACCCCTAAGACCTGAAGATGCACGCAAGCTCCGCCAAAACCAATTAATAACGACATTAAAATCAGCACTTTTTCAAGTTCTAAATTGCTTTGTGCTACTTTGCTTACCCCCATTGTCACTTCTAACAATCCATTTATAAACAAACTGATATACTCATTTTTAAAACAACTTTCTATTACGGGTTTTATACATTGCGAAAAGGCTGAAAACAAAGCCACAAAGCCACAAATAAGCAAGATAGAATTTACGCTGTTTGACACACATTCAGTAAAATTTTTTCCTAAAGGAATTTCATTTTTTTCTCTATAATTTAATTTTGATAATTCTTTATCTTCATTCTCATAAAATCTGAATATTAACCCTACTAAAAGTGCTGATATTATATGAATACAATATAAAAAGATTCCCAATTTTGTGTTATTAAGCATACCAGTTCCCACGGCTGCTATAACAAACAACGGTCCTGAATTATTGCAAAACGGCAAAAGACGCCTGCCCTCTGTTTTATTTATTATTCCTTTTTTATAAAGCTCTGAAACCATTTTAGCCCCCATTGGATATCCACTTATTATTCCTATTAAAAACACAATTGCGCCGCTTCCGCTTACACGAAACAGAGGACGTATTATCGGATTTAAAACCGAACCTAAAATTTGCACAAATCCGCTGTTAATTAAAAGTCCGCTAAGAACAAAGAACGGAAAAAGCGACGGTATTAATGTTTGATAGCAGATTATGAGAGAGCCTTTTACCGCCTCTATCGAACTTTTAGAATTTAAAAGAATAAGTATGATTAATAAAACTAACACAGCATAAAGCATAGCAAACTTTAAATTAACAAAATATATTTTCTTTTTTTTCATACCGCTCACCTCAGTCATTATTATGATTATTTTTGCATAATAATGACTATAAAGAAATGACGATATAAGAGGTTAATTTATGAAACGAAAGCAACAAAAAGAGCGCAAAAAAATACGTGAACGTTTATCAGATACTTTGGCTATCCCTGAAGATATTCTGCTCGACCTGCCCAGAATAACCGTCAGCGGTAACCGCGAGCTTGAAATAGAAAACTATAAAAACGTATTGGAATACTTAGATTCATCAATTCAGCTAAACTGCAAGGATTACGTAATTAAAATATGCGGAAAAAAGTTAGAAATTACGTTTATAACCGACGAATCAGTCTGCATCCGTGGCATAATTTCTTCAATTTCATTCATTCGTTAAAGGACGGCTTTATATGTTATTTTCTCAATTTATATGCTATTTAAAAGGATATTTGGTTATACAAATAAGCGGTCGATTCCCAGAACGGTTTTTAAACGTTTGTGCCGCAAGAGGAATATATGTCTGGGATATTGTAAGACTGTCAGAAAACTCTATACGACTTAAAATAAGCATACGAGGTTTTAAAATGTTGCGACATACTGCCACAAAAACCGGTGTGCGACTTAAAATTTTAGCAAAATGCGGTCTGCCGGTAACTTTAAACAAGCATAAAGGACGCAAAATATTATTTAGTGGCATTGCAGTTTTTATAATGGGAATTATGATTTTAAATCTTTTTATATGGGATATTGAAATTATAGGTAATAACAATATAAGCAAAACCGATATTTTGAAAAATCTAGAAGACTGCGGTCTTTCTGTGGGCAAGCTGCGCCTTATGATAGACCAGAAAAAACTAAAAAATGATATGTTAATTAAAATGCCGTCGTTATCATGGTTATGGGTAGAAAAAAATGGTTCTAAAATAATTGTCAATGTTAAAGAAAAAAAGGATATACCCGAGATTTTTAATGCCAACGATTACTGTTCATTAGTTGCTGCAAAAGATGGCGTTATTCATTCTATGATCGTTCGAAACGGTCTGCCCGTGGTTAAAATAGGTGATTCTGTACAAAAACACTCTCTTTTAGTAAACGGTGTAATCACAAGCGAACGCAACGTTCCTACTCGTTATTTAAATGCCGAGGGAGAAATTTATGCTCGCACCTGGTACGAAGTTACAAAGGCATTTTCTAAAATTCACACCGAACGCAAAAAGACAGAAAATGTATCAAAAAAATATAGCTTAACTATTTTTGGAAAACAAATTAATTTTTATAAAAATCCCGAACCAAATTTTAAAGAATACGAAAAAGCAGAAAAAGATTATGATTTGGCATTTTTTAAAAACTATTTAGGTATAACCTTAACTGTAAATACGTTTAATGAAATACAATTAGTCGATACCTTACTTGCCGAAGATACTGTTATAGCCGACGGAATACGAAAAATTGAAGAAGAAATTGACATATCTACCCTGCCGGATTCTGAGCTTGTGAAAACAACACCATCGTACAAGTTTATCGATGAGGATACAATTGAGATTACAGTTGTTGCAGAATATATTGAAAACATAGCGCAAAAAATCAAATTAGAAAAGCCGGAGGAAGATATACTTCCTCCGGCAGAAGAACAAAATGAGTAAATTATTTAATATCCGTTCCGTAAACTTCCCATTGACTAAGTGCCGGGAATGGTGACGGATCGTCAGGGTCTTTAATAAGCTTTTCAAGCTTAATCCAGCTTACCTTTTTCTTTTCTGTAAGCTTTACATAATGTGGGTCGTATGATTTTTCCATATCATAAACTAAGGTAGTTCCGTCAGAAAATGTAAAGGTTACTTGTTTCCAGTAATTGTCGTGCGGAAAGTCTGCTCTGGTAACTAAAACCATACTGTCAATTTCAACTTCTCTGCCAAACTCGATGGTTATTTCGGCATCATCCTGCATATTTATACCCCAGGACTCGTAAGGCCAGCCACCGTGACTTGTGTTGCATCGATTGCCGTTTATAGCATTTTTTGCAGCAAACATAGCCTCTCCACGAGTTTCAACATTTGCATGCACGTGAGGATAACAACCGGTATCGCCGTGCTGGTCATAGCAGTTACGTGCAAGATTTTTGTTGGCTGAAATTTCTGCCTGTGTTGCTGTTCTGACAGTCAATACATGGTTTTTACCAATAAATGTTTTAGGTGAATATGATATTCTTTTCTCGCCGAACGGAATAAGGTATGTAAGCTCATCTTTTGTAAGATAAACAAATTCCTCGTTCATTGAATCCTCGAGTTTTAACATTAAATAAACATCTTTTTCAGAGCTTTTTAAAACAAGTGTATCTCCCTCTGCATATTCCGATTCGTATACCAAAATAGCATAATTTTCTCCACTTTTTGATGCTAAAACTTCTCCGTTTTTATTTTTTACTTCTAATGATAATTGCATAGCTTTATCTCCTTTATTTAAATGTTTAATTAACTCTATAATTAATATTATAAAAGCTTTTTATAATAAAAATCTGTCATCGCACCATGGGCAACCTCTTTTGGGCGCTCAATCTTTTTGTATCCGCTC
>JAFQAG010000282.1 GCA_017416985.1 Clostridia bacterium | reverse complement strand
GTGCTTTCATTGGTAGCACATTTTGCGATTTTGTTTGGTCTTGTTATACTTCAGAACGATACCGGAACGGCGCTTGTATTTTTGTTTATGTTTATCTGTATGGTTTTTGTTGCAGGTATATCATATAAATATGTTTTTGCCGCTATTGGTGCTGGTGTTGCATTAACTCCGCTTGCGTGGTTTTTGCTTTCTGATTACCAGAAAAACCGTATTTTAGTATTTTTAAATCCTGAACGAGATGCCGCAGGGGCAGGATTTCAGGTAATGCAGTCAAAAATTGCAATCGGTTCCGGTCAGGTTTTTGGCAGAGGTTATATGCAGGGACCGCAGAATCAGCTTGCTATGCTGCCTGAAAAAAATACTGACTTTATTTATGGCGTTATTGGCGAGGAGTTTGGCTTTGTTGGTACATTAATCGTTTTAGCTCTTTTGGTGATTTTAATTGCTCGTTGCATTTATATTGCACAAAAGGCTAAAACTGATATGGGCAGCTATATGTGTATAGGATTAGCTGCAATGTTTACTTTTCATACCTTTGAAAATATCTGTATGTGCATAGGATTAATGCCGGTAACAGGCATTCCGTTGCCGTTTGTAAGCTATGGCGGTTCGTCAATTATGACGAATTTTATGGCAATAGGTTTGCTTCAGTCGGTATGGAGCAGGCGCAGAGTTATCAATTTTGGAGATTAAAATATAAATAAAATACAGGAGAGTGAATTATGGCTAAAATTAAAATTATTACAGACTCGGCATCTGATATTACACGTGAAGATGTTGAAAAATGGGGTATAGATGTAGTATCCTTTACTATTAATGTGGACGGAGAGCAGTTTAAAGCGGGAATCGATTTATCACCTGATGAGTTTTACGAGAAGCTTAAAGTCTGCAAAGAAATTCCTACAACAGCTCAGGTAACGCCTAATGACTTATATGACGTATTTAAAAAATATACTGATGAAGGATATGAGGTACTTTATATATCAATTTCGTCTTGTGCATCAGGAACCTTTAATAATTCGCAGATTGCAAAAAATATGGTATTAGAAGAAACTCCTGATGCGGTTATTGAACTGGTGGATTCTCAGCGTTTTGCATACATCTATGCCGAGGCGGCAAAAGAAGCGGCTAAACTTGCTCAAGAGGGTAAAGAGATTGGTGAGATAAAACAGCAGATTATGGAGTTTATGGAAGGCTATGATGTTTATGTTGCAGCTCAAACTCTTACCTATCTTGAAAAAGGCGGAAGAATCAATAAAGCATCTTTAGTTATGGGCAATGTGCTTGATATAAGACCGCTTTTGTCAATCAGGAATGGTTTGATTGAGTCTATCGGAACCATTCGTGGCAGTAAAAAAATAGTTGCAAAGCTGTTTAAAAAGATTCAGGAGGACTGCGCTGACCAAAGCGATACATCAGTAATAATTGTTCATGGTGCTATGCCAGATGAGGCTGAAGAAATGAAGGCCTTAATTGAAGAAAATTTAAATCCGAAAGAAGTGCAGATTCAAAAGGTTGGTCCTACTATTGCAACGCATATCGGACCGGTTATCGGCGTATTTTTCAAAACTAAATAATATAAAAACCACCTTAAAGGGTGGTTTTTATATTGCAATTGAATACTAAACAAAAAATAATAGTAATTTAAAATTTTATTTATAATAGCTATTGATTAATGCTTTTTATTTATGTATAATATACAGTATAAAGTGTATAAATATTAGTTTTGAAAAGAGGGTGATGGCATGAAAACTATTTTCATGGCACCAAATTCAATAAAAGACAAAAATTTAGATTTTACCCGTATGGTTGCTAAGTTATCAGCAGGCAGAGCTAAACTGCTTTTGGATAGTAGTTTTTCGGAGTTTGGCATTGAGGGAGTAGAATACTGCCCGAAAGCTGAAGCTTTAGAGGTAGCTGATGCTGTATTTGCTTTAGGCGGTGACGGAACTCTTTTGTCGGTTGCGCACGATGTATTAAAGACTAGTCAGCCAATTTTAGGATTTAATCTTGGTCGTTTGGGCTTTCTTGCCGAGGTTGAGCAAAAAGAGGTAGAAGACAGCTTAAATAAGTTTTTTGACGGCGATTACGTCATTGAAAATCGTATGATGTTAAGGGCAGAGCTTAAAAAAGGTGATGCTAGCCGCCAGTATTACGATTCGTTAAATGATATTGTTATTTCGCGTGGCGGTGCATCTCGTCTTTTAGATATTAATGTTTATGTTGATGGCGAATTTGTTGACGATTTTAAGGCTGACGGAATGATTGTGGCAACGCCTACCGGTTCGACGGCATATTCTATGTCGGCTGGTGGCCCTATTGTTGATCCGTCGATGGACTCGATGCTTATAACGCCCATATGTCCACACAAGCTTTATTCACGTGCGATTTTGGTTCCTGCAGAAAAAACCATCACTGCATCTATGTGCAAAGGTCATTTTTGCAGTGCATTAGTATCAGCAGACGGAAGAGAAGAAACTCCGTTTGATGATAATTCGATTTTAACAATTACTAAATCTCCGCACGTAACAGGTCTTGTTCGTGTAAACGGCAGCAGATTTTACAGCGTATTACGTCATAAACTGGCAGGAAAGGACAACTGATATGAAAAACGCAAGACATACAAAAATTCTTGAATTAATCACGCAGCACGATGTTGAAACACAGGAGGATTTGGCAAATCTTTTAGCTAAGAGCGGTCTTAAAGTAACTCAGGCTACGGTTTGCCGTGATATTAAAGAGCTTCGCCTTATTAAAGCTGCTAATGAGCACGGCGTATATAAATATGTTCAGGCTGGCTCTGGTGCAGATGTTACCGCAAGCAAACAACAAAAAACTATTTTAACTCAGACTGTAACATCGGTTGATTATGCTCAGAATATTGTAATTATAAAAACTGCCTCGGGTATGGCACAAGCTGCAGCTGCAGTTATAGACTCAATGAAACTTGAAGAAATTATGGGCAGCGTGGCAGGCGATGATACACTTCTTTGTATTGTGAAGACAGAAGATGCCGCAAAAGGTCTTACCTTAAAAATACGTTCCCTGCTGTAAGGAGGCTTCTTACTATGCTTTATTGCATGACGATAGACAATATAGCCCTTATAAATCATGCTGATATAGAATTTTCTGACGGATTTAATGTATTTTCAGGTGAAACTGGTGCAGGAAAATCTATTTTAATAGGCTCGATGAATATGCTGCTTGGTGAACGTGTGAGCAAAGAGTTTATTCGTTTTGGTGAGAAAAAGGCGATGGTGCAGGGGCTTTTTAAAATCAGTGACGAAAGCGTTTTAAGCTATTTAAGTGAAAATGGAATAGATGCCGAAGAAGATGGTAGTCTTATTATATCACGAGAGCTTTCGGCTGAAGGCAAAAATATTTGCCGTGCCGGCGGCAAAATGCTACCTGTTTCGAAGCTTAAAGAGCTTGGAAGAATGCTTATGAATATTCACGGGCAACACGATAATCAGGCTCTTTTGGATAAAACTACGCATCTTGAGTTTTTAGACAGATTTATAGGAGATAAAGCCGAAAAATTATTAGCTGATTATAAAGAAAAATATAAGCAATTAGTCGCACTTTTAAAAGAGGCAGATGAGCTTGATATTGATGAGGCAGAAAAACTGCGACGAATTGATATTTTAAAATATGAAATAAAAGAGCTTTCTGATGCTCAGCTTGCAGAAGGCGAAGAAGAGGAACTAAAAAAACAAAGAGTGATTGCAAATAATGCAAAAAAACTTATGTTATCTGCAGGGCAGGCTCTTGATGTTTTATACGAAAATGCCGATGGCGAGTGTGCATATAATTTTCTGGCAAATGCATCATCTCTTGCGCAAGAGGCGGCTGAGATAGATTCGGAACTTTCTGAAGTATCGGAAAGCATTGAATCGGCACTTGTTACTGTAGAAGATACAGTAAGACGCCTGCAAGCCTATTTAAACAACTTTGAGCAAGAGGGAATTTCAATTGATGAAATTGAAGAAAGACTTGACCTTATATATCGCTTAAAGCGTAAATATGGTGGAAATGTAGAAAGCGCAATCAGACATCTTGAAAATAGTATTGAAGAACTTAAAAATATAGAATTTTTAGATGAGCGAAAAATTCAGATTGAAAACGAAATTTCTATTTGCAGAAGTGAAGCAGAAAAATTAGCAACAAAGCTAAGTGAATTAAGAAAGAGTAGCGCTAAAGATTTGTCGTCAAAAATATGTGAAAGTTTAGAGTTTTTAAATATGCCGAATGCCGAATTTGTTGCTGAAATAGTGCCTAAAGATTTAAGTGCAGATGGCATTGATGCAGTTGAATTTTTGCTCTCAGCTAATAAAGGCGAGCCTGCAAAACCGCTTGAAAAGATTGTATCTGGCGGTGAGCTTTCAAGAATCATGCTTGCTATTAAATCAATTTTAGCAGACTCTGATGTTGTTGATACTTTAATTTTTGACGAGGTTGATAGCGGAGTTAGTGGTCGTGCAGCACAAAAGCTTGGCGAAAAGTTAAAAGAGTTGTCAAACTTTAAACAGATATTTTGCGTAACACATCTTGCGCAAGTTGCGTCGAAAGCTGAAAGCCACTTTTTGATTGAAAAGCATGAGGAGAATGAAAAAACATTAACAAAGGTTAACTTGCTTGATAAAAAGGGAAGAATTAATGAGCTTGCTAGAATTATAGGCGGAGAGAAGATTTCAGACACTACACTTAAGCAAGCGGAGGAAATGTTAAATGATTGATAAAATAAAGGCGCTTGCAATAGAGCAAGGTGCGTGGGAAGTTGGCTTTTCTAAAATAGAGCCTCCTTGTGAATATAAAAATCTTAATAATGCCATAAGCATAGTGGTGAAGCTTTCTGATAGCGTGATTGATGCAATAGACGATAAGCCGACCTATACATATTTTCATCATTACAGAACGGTGAATGCTTTAATTGACCGCATTACTTTAAGAGTAGGAATGTTTTTAGAGCAAAACGGTGCAAATTATGTGTGCGTTCCTGCATCGCAAAGTCATGGCAGAGAATATCACGGATTATATTCGCACAAGCAGGCGGCGATAGCGTCTGGACTTGGAAGCATCGGAAAAAATGCGCTGTTTATGTCTGAAAAATATGGTGCAAGGGTGCGCTTGGGTACGGTGCTTACTGATATGGATTTATCTGCAGGATACAAAAAGCCGCTTGAAAAAAGTCTGTGCTATGACTGTATGCTTTGCGTAAAGGCTGGTCCTGCTATGGCTCTTTCGGGTGCGGCATTCGACTCTGAAAATCCTGATAAGAAGTTGGTTGATGCCGAGTCGTGCAGCAAATATATGAAAGAAAAATTTCAGTTAATTGGCAGAGGCTCGGTTTGCGGAATTTGTATTAAAAAATGTCCGTATAGGGGCGTTAAATAAATATTTATAAAAAATGATAAAAAGTAATTGCATATATTGCTAAAAAAATATATAATAATATCATTAATATGGTTTTATTAGAAATTGGGAGGGATTGGTGTGTTTAAATTCGGACAGGACATTGGTATAGACTTAGGTACAGCTACTGTTTTGGTATACGTTAAGGGTAAAGGCGTAGTTTTAAAAGAGCCATCAGTTGTAGCTATTGACACAAATACAGGTAAGGTTTTAAAGGTCGGTGTAGAAGCGCAGAATATGATTGGCAGAACACCGGGAAATATTGTGGCGATAAGACCGCTTAAAGACGGTGTTATTTCTGATTATGATACAACAGAAAAAATGATTCGTTATTTCTTGCGCAAGGTATGTAAAAACAGCCTTTGCAAGCCTCGTGTTATGGTTTGTGTTCCCAGTCAGGTTACAGAGGTTGAAGAAAGAGCGGTTATTGATGCGGCAACTCAGGCAGGTGCACGCAAAACCTGTATTATCGAAGAGCCTATTGCTGCGGCGATTGGTGCAGGTCTTGATATAGCAAAGCCCTATGGTAATATGATTGTTGATATCGGTGGCGGAACAGCAGATGTTGCTGTTATATCGCTTGGTGAAATTGTTGTAAGTAATTCTATTAAGGTTGCGGGCGATAAGTTTGATGATGCTGTTACAAAATATATCAGAAAAAAATATAATATGATGATTGGTGACCGCACAGCAGAAGAACTTAAAATCGAAATCGGTTGCGTTTATCCACGCCCTGAGCCTCTTACAATGGATATTAAGGGAAGATGCTTGGTTACAGGTCTTCCTAAGGTTGTAACTGTAAGCTCGGAAGAAATGCTTGAAGCGTTAGAAGAATGCGCAACTCAGATAGTAGATGCAGTTCATCTTGTATTGGAAAAAACTCCGCCTGAGCTTGTTGGAGATATAAGCACAAGCGGTATTCTGCTCACCGGTGGTGGAAGCTTGATTTATGGTTTAGACAAGCTTATATCACGTGAAACCGGTCTTGATGTTTTTGTTGCAGAAGATGCAGTATTCTGCGTGGCAAAGGGAACAGGTATGTCGCTTGAATATATGGAGCAGTTTAATCATTCACGCTATCGTAAAAAATAATAGCTTTGGAGGGCAATATGTTAGACAATCTTGAAATTCAAAAAATTATTCCGCACAGATATCCGTTTCTTTTAGTTGATAAGATTTTAGAAATGGAGCCGGGTAAACGTGCGGTAGGTATAAAAAACGTTACGGCAAACGAGCCGTATTTTCAGGGACATTTTCCGGGTATGCCGATTGTTCCGGGTGTTTTGATAGTAGAATCTTTGGCACAGGTTGGTGCGTGCGTAATATTATCTGAGCCTGAATTTAAGGGCAAAGTTGGAGTATTTACCGGAATGAATAATTTTAAATTCCGCAAACAAGTTGTTCCAGGCGATACATTGACCTTAGAGGCAGAGCTTACTGCATTTAAACGCAATATGGGAAAAGCAAACGTAGTTGCAACAGTTGACGGCAAGGTTGCCGCATCGGGCGAGATATCGTTTGCAATTGTAGATAAACCGGAATAATTTTTAATATTTTAAAAGGCAGAAACGAAATTAAATCGTTTCTGCCTTTTTATTATTAAATTTTATTATTGCATTTTTTCTAATGCCATACTCTGAGGTTCAAACTTGTTGTCTAAAACGAATGCTTTAACAACTTTGCCTGTGTTTGCTGTAAGTGCCTCGGGCAGAGCAATGGTCTGTGCGCCTGCTGCTCGTTGTGCAACAGTTAAAGGAACGATGCTGATGCTTTTCATAACACGAGGCTGTGCATCATATACTGCAACAAACAGTTTTGTGCCATCTTCTAATGCGGTGTTATTATTAAGAATTACCTGTGTTATACTATTTTCGTTGCCTTCAATTTTATTTATTACTGTTGGCACATTGCTTGCATTTACCGTATATGTAACGGGAACTGCTCCATCTATACCATCTATTGCTCCGTCAGCTGTTTTTGTTCCTGCGGTTTTTGTATCAACTGTATATTTTACAGTAAAGTTTTTAGTTGTGCCATCACTCATATTAAGAGCAACGGTTGCAGTTTGTTCTGATGCATCTCCTTGCTCAAGTGTTGTTGTTACAGGCACAAATTTTACTGTATCTGTTACGTATATTGCTTTAGAATAAGTCATATCATCGGCATAAGTAAGGGTGTTTATGGTGGCTGAATTTCTTTTTGCCCAACGTATGGAGCTTACACCACTGTTACTTACGCTTGGTTGATTCCAAGGAACACTGTTTGCGATTTCGATACCGTT
>JAFQAG010000281.1 GCA_017416985.1 Clostridia bacterium | reverse complement strand
TTAAAAAGGGCGAGGGTATTCATCTTTATACAACTGAAGGCGAAAAATATACCGATTTTATGGCAGGCATAGCAGTAACTGCTTTGGGGCATAGTCATCCGGTTTTTGTTAAAAGACTTACCGAGCAGGTTGGCGAGCTTTTGCATACATCAAGCCTTTATTATATTGAAAATCAGGCAAAGCTTGCCGAAAAGATTGTTAAAAAGTCTTGTGCTGACCGTGTATTTTTTGCAAACTCAGGCGCAGAGGCAAATGAGGGTGCAATAAAGCTTGCAAAAATTTATCATTATAAAAAGGGTAATGTAAATAAAAACGAAATTATTACTTTAGTAAATTCTTTCCACGGAAGAACACTTACAACTGTTGCCGCAACCGGACAGGAAAAGTATCAAAAGCCGTATAAGCCGCTCACCCCGGGATTTTCTCATGTTGAGATTAACGATTTAGATGCCCTTTACAGCGCGGTAAACGAAAATACTGCGGCAATTATGCTAGAGCTTGTTCAGGGCGAAAGCGGTGTGCATCCGACAACACCTGAATATGTAAAAGCGCTCCGCGCTTTATGTGACGAAAAAGATATTCTGCTTATAGTTGACGAGGTTCAGACAGGAATGGGCAGAACGGGTAAATTGTTTGCATACGAGCATTACGGCATCGAGCCTGACATATTTACCTTAGCAAAGGCTTTGGGTAACGGTGTTCCGATTGGCGCTTTATGTGCTAAACAATTTGCAGCCGATGGCTTTGAGCCTGGCGACCACGGAACAACCTTTGGCGGAAATCCGCTGGCAACCTGTGCAGGCAATGCAGTTTTTGACATATTAGAGCAGGAAAATCTGGTAGAAAACGCTGAAAAATCAGGCGAATATTTTAAGAAAAAACTCGAAGAACTAAAAAGCGAAACAGGTAAGATAAAAGAAGTTCGAGGAATGGGACTTATGCTTGGTGCTGAACTATCTGAGCCGATTGCAAAGGATATTCAGGCAAAGCTTTTTGAACGTAAATATTTAACAGGCGCAGTCGGCACAACAGTTTTAAGATTATTGCCGCCACTTGTTATTACCAAAAAAGATATTGACGAATTTATTAACGTATTAAAGGAGTGTTTAATCAATGAATAATAAGCATTTATTAACTCTGCACGATTGGAGCACCGAAGAAATTTTAGATGCCTTAGAGCTTGCAAAGCAGCTTAAAGAAGAACAAAAAGCAGGCATTGTACATCATCACTTAAAGGGCAAAACCTTAGGTATGATTTTTTCAAAGTCATCTACAAGAACCCGTGTTTCGTTTGAGGTTGGAATGTATCAGTTAGGTGGCTCGGCTCTGTTTTTGAGTGCTAACGACATCCAGCTCGGCAGAGGAGAATCAATTTATGACACAGCAAATGTTCTTTCACGTTTTGTTGACGGAATTATGATAAGAACATTTAAGCAGTCAGATGTTGAAGATTTGGCAAAATACGGCTCTATTCCGATTATAAACGGTCTTACAGACCTTGTTCATCCGTGCCAGATTTTAGCAGATTTTCAGACTGTAATTGAGAAAAAAGGCAAGCTAAAAGGTCTTAAAATGGCATTTATCGGCGACGGAAACAACGTTGCACATTCACTTTTATACGGCTGCGCAAAGGTTGGTATGGATATAGCTGTTGCATCTCCAAAGGGTTATGAGTGTAACGCAGAGGTTGTTAAAAACGCTATGGAAGATGCAAAAGCAACAGGAGCAAAAATAACCATCACCAACTCACCTGAAGAGGCAATTAAAGATGCCGATGCAGTTTATGCTGACACCTGGGTAAGTATGGGTCAGGAAAGCGACAAGGAAGAAAAGGTTAAAATCTTTATGCCTTATCAGATTAACAAAGAGCTGTTCTCGCTTGCTAAGCCTGATGCAATTTTCTTGCACTGTCTGCCTGCATACAGAGGCTATGAGGTTACAGAAGATGTTATTGACGGACCTAACTCTGTTATATTTGACGAGGCAGAAAACCGTCTGCACGCACAAAAAGCTGTTATGGTTAAACTAATGAAATAAGGGGAATTTTAAAAATGTTCGAGGTCAAAAGAGCGTCTGCTGTTGATGCTGACAGCATCTTAGAAATTACAAAGCAGGCATTTGCAAAATATATAGAGCTTGCAGGAATTAAAGATACTGCAGCTCTTCACGAATCAAAAGAAGATATCTTAAATGATATCGAAAACAAAATGGTTTATGTTGCCTATATGAACGGCGAGGTTGTGGGCAGTGTAAGAATTGAGGTAAGAGACGATAACACTGCATATCTTTCAAGATTCGGAGTTAGCGATAAGCATCAGAATCACGGCATAGGAAAGGCGATTATGAATGCCGCAAGCGCTGATATGATGGCTATGGGAATTAAATACGTTGAGTTGCATACTGCATCTAAGGCAGCATCTTTAGTTAAGTTTTATTACGGTCGCGGATTCTATGTTGACTCCACTACCAAGGATAAGGGTTACACACGAGCATTGATGCGTAAAGATTATGAATAAGGGGATGTAAAAATAGTCCGGAACCCAAAAAGACAAAAATAAAAACATTATCGTAGGGGAGAGTCTCTGTGCCCTCCCGAAAAACAAAAGCAAGCCATTGGGCTGGACGGAAAATAGCGCAGATTGGACAAATTGAACCCGTAGGGGTTACCCGAAGGCGTATGTTTATACGCCGAGAGGTGAAGTTTGTTCGAAACACAAGGCATTATAAAAAAGGAATTCGTCAGATGACGAATTCCTTCATTAATTTTTTATGTTATTTTGATTTTATTGTTTTAATCAAAAGGCTTAATTATGCTTTCTACTTGCCTTGTGTGGTATGCGCATTTTGCTACAGCCTCTTTATTTATTAATACAATTTCTCGCCATTACGTTTTTTCATCATTGCACGGACTTTAAGCGGCAGACCGAACAGGTTGATAAATCCTGCTGAATCCTTCTGATCGTAAACATCGTCCTCTGCAAATGTTGCGATATCTTCGTCATATAAAGAATACGGAGATTTTGTACCTGCCGGCATTGCATTACCCTTGTAAAGCTTCATTCTTACTGTACCGGTAACGGTTTTCTGTGTGTCAGAAATGAATGCAGACAGAGCCTCACGAAGCTGAGTAAACCACTTTCCGTCATAAACCAGTTCTGCAAATTTGCTTGCAACCAGTTCTTTATAATGCATTGTGTCACGGTCTAATGTGATAAATTCAAGCTCTTTGTGTGCAGCATATAAAAGTGTTCCACCCGGAGTTTCGTAAACGCCACGTGATTTCATACCAACCAGACGGTTTTCAACCATATCAGCAATACCTACACCGTTTTCAGCTGCAAGACGGTTTAATTCTTCAATTAAAGCAACAGGAGCATATTCTTTGCCGTCAATCTTAACCGGAATACCCTCTTTAAACTCAATCTCAACATAGGTCGGCTTATCAGGAGCATCTTCAGGTCTTTTCATAAGCTTTAATATTTTATCATACTGCGGCTCGTTCCACGGATCCTCTAAGTCCATACCCTCGTGAGATAAGTGCCATAAGTTGCGATCCATTGAATAGTTGTCCTCTTTTGTAACAGGAACAGGAATTCCACGAGCAACAGCATAATCAATTTCTTCTTCACGGGATTTAATATCCCAGATACGCCACGGAGCGATAATTTTAAGATGCGGAGCTAATGCTTTAATTGCAAGCTCGAAACGAACCTGGTCGTTACCCTTACCTGTGCATCCGTGACAAATTGCAGTTGCGCCCTCTTTTTCAGCGATTTCAACCAGTCTTTTTGCGATAGGTGCACGAGCGAGTGATGTACCAAGCAGATATTTTCCTTCATAAACAGCGTTAGCCTGAACTGCAGGATAAATAAAGTCAGTTACGAACTCTTCGGTTATATCCTCTATGTACAGTTTGCTTGCACCGGTTTTAATTGCTTTTTCTTCTAAGCCGTCAAGCTCTTTTCCCTGTCCGACATTAGCTGCAACTGCGATAACCTCGTAGTCGTAGTTTTCCTTAAGCCACGGAATAATAATGGATGTATCCAGTCCGCCGGAATATGCCAGAATAACTTTTTCTTTTGCCATTTGCATTTCCTCCTAAAACGTGATAGAATATAGTTATAATTTTATTTTGCATAATATTTTATCTCAGCTGATATAAGCCGATGAATAAAAATTCAATGCGTACAAGATATATTATAATGTAACAATAACAAAATTTCAATCCCTTTTTATAAAAAATATGCAAGAAAATATACAGAATAATTTATGAATATTTGTATAATTATACATTATTTATTCAGAAAGGTACGAAAAGTATGATTATTTTGGGAATCGACCCGGGAATCGCTATCGTTGGATACGGTGTGGTCGAATATGTTGGGAATCAGTTTCATACCATAAGCTACGGCGCAATTACCACCGAGGCAGGAATGAAGCTGTCTGACCGCTTGCGTGATATAAGCGAAAGCATACATATTTTAATTGAACGATTTAAACCAGATGCCTTTGCAATAGAAGAATTATTTTTTAACACAAACGTTAAAACCGCTATTTCTGTTGCACACGGACGTGGAGTGTGCCTGCTTTCTGCATCTGTTCAGGGAGTGCCGATTTATGAATATACACCGCTTCAGGTAAAACAGGCTGTGTGCGGATACGGCAGAGCCGACAAAAAACAGGTGCAAAGAATGGTTACATCTCTTTTAAACTTAGAATCTACGCCAAAACCTGATGACGTTGCCGATGCTTTGGCAGTTGCGATATGTCATGCGCATAATGCGAGGTATCAGGAGATGGTGCACGAAGAAAGTGTATAGTTCAGGATGTAGAAAAAAGCGCAGACCACGCAAAGCAAATGGTAAAATAAACAATAGGTTATTGCAAATATATTAGTTAATACTGTATGTGGAAATTTGCAAGCAAATTTCTTTTTAAGGATGCTTTGCGTTACGAACAAACGTCACCTCTCAGCGTACACAAGTACGCTTTCGGGTATCCCCTCCGGGTTCCGTTTGTCCGTTCTGCATCTTTTTTCGTCCATCCATTGTAAATTCAGGATATTTACGTAGTGCAAACACCGTCTGTACGTGTTGTTTAAAATTTATATTGTTTTCCGTCTTTTACTAAGTGGTAACGGTTCCAAGGCAGAGCCTTGTGTCGTTTCAAGGGGTTAAAGGGGGGGAAATCGAAATCTCCCCTTTGTTTTGCTTCTTTTGCAATCAAAAGAAGGCCCGTCCGGCAGGACTTGGGAACTGATATTTTTGTATTTGAGTAAATTCAGAAAGTTTATATAGAAACATACAGGAGTGATTTAAATGATAGCAATGATAACCGGAACAGTTGAATATGTAGACGAAAACTCAGCGGTAATAGACACCGGCGGTGTGGGATATCGTGCGTATATGTCACCTGCAAATTTATCACGCATATCTGCAGGTCAGCAGGTAAAAATCCATACCTTTTTGCGTGTGGCAGAGGGTATTATGGATTTATACGGCTTTTTAACACGTGAAGAACTTTCTATGTTTAAGCTTATTATATCCGTATCGGGCGCAGGGCCAAAAGCAGGTCTTGCCGTGCTGTCGGTAATGACGCCTGCACAGCTTTCACTTTCTGTCGTTACGGATGATTATAAATCTATCACTAAAGCGCAGGGTGTTGGTCCAAAGCTTGCGCAAAAAATTGTTTTATAGCTTAAAGATAAAATGAAAAACAACGACCTTGTTGGCAATTCCGTATCAGAAAGTATAGACTTTGCCGTGCCGACAAGTAGCGGTAACGATGCCGTCGAGGCATTAATGGTGCTGGGATATTCTCAGGGCGAGGCAATGCGTGCTGTTGCATCTGCAGGCGAGGGATTATCTACCGAAGAGGCAATCAAAAAAGCTCTTTTATTCCTTGCAAAACAGTAAAAATTGTTAAATACGTAAAGGCGGTGCTAAATAATGGCTATTGAAGAAAATTTTGTGTCTGAAGAAAGAATAGTTTCTTCTCGCACCTTGGGCGAGGATAACGAAATTGAATACAGTCTGCGCCCTAAATCTCTTTCTGAATATATCGGTCAGGAAAAAGTAAAAGAAAATATGAAAATTTTTATCGGCGCTGCAAAGGGCAGAGGCGAACCGCTTGACCACGTGCTTTTGTACGGACCTCCCGGACTTGGTAAAACTACTTTAGCCGGAATTATTGCAAACGAAATGGGCGTAAATATTCGCATAACATCCGGTCCTGCGATTGAAAAGGCAGGCGACTTGGCAGCTCTTTTAACCAGTCTTTCGCCTAACGATATTTTGTTTATTGACGAAATCCACCGCTTAAGCCGTAGTGTTGAAGAAATTTTGTATCCTGCTATGGAGGATTTTTCGTTAGACATAATTTTAGGAAAAGGACCGGGTGCACACTCAGTAAGACTTGACTTGCCAAAATTCACTCTTATCGGTGCAACCACACGTACAGGACTTTTAACAGCTCCTCTTCGTGACCGTTTTGGAGTTATAAGTCGATTAGAGCTTTATACTCCCGAAGAGCTTGATATGATAGTTTCGCGTTCTGCAAATATTTTAGGAACTAAAATTGACCCCGAAGGCTCGATGGAAGTGGCACGCCGTTCACGTGGGACTCCTCGTATTGCAAACCGTCTTTTAAAGCGGGTGCGTGATTTTGCACAGGTTAAGGGCGACGGAGTTGTAACACGAGAGCTTGCTGATTTAGCTCTTTCTCATATGGAAATTGACCCAATAGGTCTTGATATGATTGACCGCAAAATGATGCTTTTTATAATTCAGAACTTTGGCGGCGGCCCTGTCGGTCTTGACACGCTTGCAGCATCAATCGGTGAAGACCCCAACACAATAGAAGATGTTTACGAACCATATCTTTTGCAACTGGGATTTTTAAACCGTACCCCAAGAGGTCGAATGGCAACCGTTAAAGCATATGAGCATTTCGGAATAAGCTTTTCAGGCGAACAAATGACGTTTTAACGGCATTTGCACGTATTTTCTTAAATAAGCTTTGACTAGCTCGATTTTCCAGAAAATTACAAAAATTATTGCCAAAATTGTGAAAAAAGTGTTGACTTATTAAGCCGATTGTGTTAGAGTATACCTAGTGCTTGGGCACAAAGTATTTTTTTAGGAGGCAAACATCTAATGCAGACTGGTAAAGTAAAATGGTTTAACGCAGAAAAGGGTTTTGGTTTCATCGAATCAAGCGAGGGTACTGACGTATTCGTACATTTTTCTGCAATCAACATGGAAGGCTACAAAACTTTAGACGAAGGAATGGAAGTTCAGTTTGAGGTTGTTGAGGGAGCAAAAGGCCCGCAGGCAGCTAATGTTGAAAGAGTATAAGAGTTAGCTGATTTAGGGTTATATATAACTTTAAAATTACGTTTTAACCAATACTGCAAAGCCCTATCAACCGATAGGGCTTTTTACATATTTTATATAACTAACGAAATACGAAAGGAAAGAACAAAAAATGGGAAAGATTATCCGTGCTATCGACGAATGGGGAGTTGTTCGTGTAACCTTTGCTGACACAACCGACATTGCAGAAAAGGCACAGAGTATTCATCATACAAGTCCTGTTGCGACAGCAGCATTGGGCAGAACCTTGTCTATGGCAGCTATTATGGGCAGCCAGTTAAAATCACCCGACAACAGTGTAACTCTGCTTATAAAGGGTGACGGACCGCTCGGCTCTGTTTTAGCAGTTGCTGACGGCGACGGTATGGTTAAAGGATATGTTCAGAATCCTGCTGTTGATATTGCCAAAAAAGCAAACGGCAAGTTAGATGTTTCAGGCGCAATAGGTAAGGGTATGATCAGCGTATCAAAAGACTTAGGCTTAAAAGAGCCTTATACAGGTCAGGTGCCGATAGTATCAGGCGAAATCGCCGAAGATTTTACATATTATTTTGCAACCTCTGAGCAGACACCTACCGCTGTCGGTCTGGGAGTTTTGGTTGACCGAGATTACAGCGTTAAACGTTCTGGCGGATTTATGGTGCAGCTTATGCCCGCCGCTATGGAAGAGGATATTGCTCGTGTTGAAGAAAACATTTCAAAAATTACCTCTGTAACGCAGATGATGGAAGACGGTATGACCGCAGAAGACATCATCGCAAAGCTTTTAGACGGCTTTGAGTTTCAGTTCTTAGACAGCGCAGAGTATGAATATCGCTGCGACTGCTCGATGGATAAAATTAAACGTGCTTTAATTAGTCTTGGCAAAATCGAACTTGAAGACATAATTAACACAGATGGCAGAGCCGAGCTTACCTGTCAGTTCTGCCCCGAGGTATATACGTTAGAAAAAGCAGATTTAGAAGAGCTTTTAGAAAGCGCGAAATAAATGTAATTTCGAAAGGAGATATTATGTTAGTTTTATCTTATATTTTAAGTATATTGGGTTTAATCTCTATGATTTGTGCTTCGCTCGTTAAAGGAGAAAAAATGAAAACCATTTTGTTTTTGGTTTTTTGTGGTAACGTTTTGGTTGCCACGAGCTATTTAGCAGGCGGAAGCGGAATAAACGGTGCAGCAGCCTGCTATTTAGGCGGATTGCAGACCTTAATTAATTATTTCTTTGATTCAAAAAACAAGCCTTTGCCAAAATGGTTGATTGCAATTTATGCTTTAGCAATTATTGTTCTTAACATCTGGGTTGCAGGTGGAGTTTCAGCTTTAGGTATTTTAGTTATTGTTGCGTCGCTCACATTTATTATGTGCATCGGACAAAAAAGCGGTGCTAAATATCGCTTCTGGACGATTGTTAATATGGTCTTATGGTGCATTTACGATATTCTTTCTGCATCATACAGCGTATTGCTTACTCACGTGCCGCAGTTGTCATTTGCAATAATCGGTATGATAATACACGACAGAAAAAAGAATTCAGCTAAAGCAGATTCAACCTTAAATTCATAATCAAGGAGTTTAAAAAATGAAAAATATTGAATTTACTAAAGGAAATTGGGAGAATTTTTTTGAATATGCTTATACGACCCGTTTTCCTTTTACACCGAAATTTGTTCAGGAAGAGGACTGTATATCAAACGGCAGAAATCCTGAAATGAGCGACGGTTTTGACTATACAACCATTATGACAAAAGAAAAATTCGGTGCAGGCACAAAGCTTTGGGCGACCTGCTCCTTTGAGGAATATGGCGCACCTTTAATAACCTTAACCGACAAATTGAAAAAAGACGAAAACGGCGATTTAAGATATGACGTTTGTTACGAGGTTGTGCTTTGGGAAAACGGCATTAACGTTTGGGATATGTTTATTGAAAACGGCGAGCTTAAATGGGAAAAGGCCTTGTCAATAGACTTCTCTTTAGCTGCAGGAATAAAGCACGAAATGCATATAGAGCTGATGCAAAAAGGTATAAGAATAGTTATAGGCGATAAGGATGTTTCTGTAAGGCTTGAAAACCTGCCTGAAAATGTGCATATAGGAATTACAGGCTGCGAAAATATAAATCGTCTTTACAGTTTAAAAATTGACAGTAGTAAATAAAAGGCATTATATCAAAAGGAATTCGTCAAATGACGAATTCCTTTTTAATTTTAACTTTCTTGTTTTTTAAATTATGCCTTTTCTTTACCTTGTGTGGTGTGCACATTTTTCTGCACTACCTTTTTTATGTCACCTCGGTCGGTTATTACTTCATAGCCAATCTCTTTCATTCTTTTTACAAGCTCATCCTTTTGCTCTGCCGCTTCTGGACCTTCAGATATTTTATTATTATAAAGCTCGTATTTTTTTCTGACCGATTCGGGCGATAGATTAGGCATTACAACATTTGCGCCTGCTAAAATTCCTCTTTCTCTGCCGTCTGCTAAAATTGTGCCGAGCGCGGTGGTTGACGGAAGTAAAATATTTGGCGAAATAAGCCTGATTATAGACAAAAGCGCACAGGTAAGCTTGGCGCTGCCTGTTTTTTCATCTGCAAACTTAGTTGCATGATGCGGCACAAATGGTCCTATTCCACACATATCGGGCTTAAACTCTTCGATAAATTTTAAATCCTTTGCCAGATGCTCTGCTTTTTGCCCTGGTGAGCCTACCATAAATCCGCAGCCGACCTGATAGCCAATTTCTTTAAGATTTTTAAGACACGCTATTCTGTTTTTAAAAGACATTTCATCAGGATGCAAAAATCCGTAGTGCTTATCATCCGCCGTTTCGTGTCTTAACAAATAGCGGTCTGCTCCTGCATCATAAAGCCTTTGATAGCTTTCTTTGCTGCGCTCGCCTAATGACAGGGTAACAGCGCAGTCAGGATGGTTTTCTTTAATTTTTAAAACTATATCACACACTACATCGTCAGAAAAATATTTATCCTCTCCACCCTGAAGAACAAAGGTGCGAAAACCCAGTTCATATCCTGCCCTGCAGCACGAAAGAATTTCATCAGGCGTCAGGCGGTATCTGTTACAAGCTGTGTTGCTTCTGCGGATTCCGCAATAATAACAGTCGTTTTTACAGATGTTGCTTATTTCAATCAAGCCTCGTATATACACGTGGTTTTTGTACACTTTTTTACGAGCGCTTACTGCTTTTTCAGCTAAAAGAGCGATTGCATCGTCAGTAAGATTTTCGATTAAATATTCATATTCAGAAAGTAAAAGACTATGCTCTTTTTCTAATTTTTCTATGAGTATCAAATCCTTCTTATCCAAAAGCAATCACCTCTTTTTAAAACAGGACTGCAGCACTAGCCACAGTCCCGATTTTTATTTATTAAATCAACCCATCGGATTTAACGAGCCGATGCTCTCTGGCGCACTGCCGTCTGTCTTAACCTTAAACATTTCTCCAGCAAGTGACATATAGTTAATATATCCGTCAGCGATGTTAAACACATTAAAATCTGTTACAGATGTTGGTGAAACCGCCTTTGTTTCGGTATCTAACTGATAAAGCACGCTGTCATCATAGGTTGTAAAATAAATTTTACCGCTATCAGCTGAAATAATGCTTACTTTTTTGTCGCTTACTACAGTTTCGGTTGTTTTTCCGTCAAGCGATACAGCCTCTAAGGTTAAATTCGGCATAGTTGCATCTTCGCTCGGCATTGTGCCGTTTGAATAATAAATTTTGTCATCACAAATTGTAAATCCATACATCGGAGCATCAACTAAACGACGTGCATTCTTTCCGTCTGCGTCCATTACATAAAGCTTGTGTTCGTCCATCGAATCAATATAATAAATTTTGCCCTTATAAAATTCAAGAGAAAAGATTGATGCATCAGATATTTTCTTGGACTTTTTACTCTGGGTATCCATTAAGAATAACGCTACCGACATCTGCTGCTGTGCCTGCTGATTCTGTGCAGTAACCTGTGCACTTTCGGTATCTTCTGCTATATAGTACAAATCGTTTCCGATGGTGGTATAAAACATCGGTGCAGAATCCATAACCGACTCGGTTATAGAGCCGTCTGTTTTGATGCGGCAAAGCTCGCCTGCCATTGCATCAACATAATAAAGCCACTCGCCAGAAATGCTAAGACTTACTCCCTGACTTTCGCCAAGTGTAGTTTTTTCGCCGCTTGCTTTATTTTCTTTAACAATATTCATATTGCCGTTTATGTAATAAAGATTTTCTTCATCGGCGGTTAAAATTCCTGACTGAACCATATTGGCAAAGCTGTTACCCTTAGCTTTTTCAGATGCATTACCAATGTTTTTACTGTTTACGCTGCGATACATATCATATGCTTCGATGTAATTGCCCTCTAAAACCTTAGAATCTGCTATTTTTGTAACCACAAAGCCATAAACCAGCCAAGCTACGATAGCCAAAACAGCTGCCCCTGCAACACAAATACCTGTTATTGTCGCAATTTTTGCATTTTTCTTTCTTTTAAGCTCTTTTTGACGTTCAACTTCTGCCAAACGCTCAAGCTCGGCTCTTTCTTCTTCTAAACGTTTATCTTCAATAGCCTTGTTTATTTTATCGTGCGAAGAAAATTTATTTAAAACCATCTGCTTATCTCTGCCGCAACGTATGCACTCGGTATCCTCCTGCTTATTAGGACGTGAGCAAACACACAGCCAGTAAGGACCAGGGTCCTGCGCATAGCAAGCTGCATCAGAGCCTGCAACACTTTTTAAACGGGTAACCTCTTCATAGTCAGGCTGAATATAGTTTACCTCGGTCATATTGCTCTCGGTTACGGTATAGACCTCACCATCAGCAAAAATAACCTCGTTAATATCAGCAACAACGTGTCTTGCCTCAGAGATTTCGGCAAGCGATACACCCTTATTGACTGCAAACGGACTTTTGGGCTGACCATCAAGCTCATTAAGCTCTATCGGAATGGAGCCAAGCTCTTTTCCGTAAGCATCATATGCACGTGCAGTAAATTTAATACTGTCGATAACCTTATCACTTAAATTGAACAAACGAAAAAGCGCATAAGGCTCGCCTGTTGAACTGTTTGTTTTTACAGTTACGCCTCTGCTTTCTGCTGGACATAATAAATCAATTTTCATAATTGCCTCCTAAAATATATGTAATTAATCAAATTTTTAATAATACAAGGTTTATTCTATCATAATTCTTATATAAATGGAACACTTTTTTTGTACAAATTTAAATTTTATTCATAATAAGAAGAAAAAAAGTATTGACAAGTTGCAATCAGCATTATATAATATTTAGAGTGTATGATAAACAGTAAAGTGGTATACTTTCGTTTTTGTCAAGTTCGTAATGGGAGGTGGAGCATTTGCTTAGAACATATCAGCCGAATAAACGTAAAAGAAAAAAAGACCACGGTTTTAGAAATCGAATGAGTACTCGTTCCGGCCGTAAGGTATTGGCGAGAAGAAGACTCAAAGGCAGAAAGGTATTGTCTGCATAATTTGATTTATGAAAAAATGGTCGCTGGGGATTTCTTCAGCGACTTTATTCATAAATCCGCTATTTTGAAAGGGATTTTTTATGATAAAGACAGTTAGTCTTAATCAGAATACATTATTTTTAAGAGTTTATCAAAAAGGCAAAAAAATATACCACAAACACTTTATCCTTTATTTTCTGCCCAACAGGCTTGAAACTAATCGTTTAGGACTTAAGGTCGGGAAAAAAATAGCCAAGGCGGTTAAACGAAACCGCGTCAGGAGGCTTTTAAAGGAAAGCTATCGCTTAATGGAATCCGATATAAAACTCGGCTACGATATTGTGATTGTAGCAAAATCCGACTGTTTATCTCTAGACACTTATCACGAGGTTGCGGCAGAAGTGCGTGAGCTTTTAAAAAGAGCCGAGCTTTTAAACTGCTAAGCCTTATATGCGAGGTCTTATCTTATGAAGAGACTGCTTATGGCACTTATTCGTTTTTATCGCAAATTTATATCGCCGCTTTTTCCGCCTAAATGCAGATTTTATCCAACCTGCTCGCAATATGCGCTTGAGGCTATCGAAAAAAAAGGCGCATTTAAAGGAAGCATTATGGCTATAAAACGCATATTAAGGTGTCATCCTTTTTCTAAGGGTGGCTATGACCCCGTAAAATAGCAGCCGAAGGAGGCAAATTAATTGGGTATCTTTGATATTATCAACGTACCGCTCGGATATCTTTTCCGTTTTATTTTTTTAGCGGTAAAAAGTTATGGATGGGCACTTGTGCTGTTTACAATTATCACCAAGGCTATTTTGTTGCCGCTTTCCGTTAAACAGCAAAAATCTATGTCTAAAATGCAGGCAGTTCAGCCAAAATTAGCAGAGCTGCAAAAGAAATATCAGTACGACAAAGAAAAATTGAATCAAGAGACAATGAAGCTTTATCAGTCAAACAACATTAACCCTATGGGTGGATGCTTGCCTCTTTTGATACAGTTTCCGCTTTTGATTGGTTTGTATAACATTATCAGAAACCCGCTGACCTATGTGGTTCAGATGGGTAAACACGGACTTCCGACAGTTACAGAAGCTATCGAAGTTATGAAAACAATGGGGCTTGAAGTTACAGGTAAAGTTGTAAACGAAATTCCGATTGCAAAATTTATGACCGAGCATTTTGATGCGTTAGTAGAAAAGCTCCCTAATCTTTCGGATGCTTTAACAATGGATTTTAATTTTATCGGTATGGATTTATCGCTTACACCATCTTTATATGATATAAGTCCGCTTATTTTAATTCCTGTTTTAGCAGGTCTTACAACATTTTTAACCTCGTGGCTTACACAAAAGCTTTCAGGCAATAAGCCAACGGGCGATAACGCACAGACCATGCAGATGATGAACTATATTTTCCCGTTTATGACAGTTTTCTTTGCATTCTCTCTGCCAGCGGGTCTTGGTCTTTACTGGATTATTTCAAACATCGTTCAATTTGTGCAGCAGATTATTTTAACAAAAGTAATAGGTAAAAAAATTGAAGAAGAAAATGTTTCTGAAAAAAAGGAACACTTTAGAGAGAGAGAAAATAAGAGGAGGAAAAAATGAGTAACAGTATTACAAAATCGGCAAAAACAGTTCAGGCTGCCGTAGAGCTTGCTCTTTCTGAGCTTGGCCTGACTCAAGATAAAGTTAAAATAGAAGTGTTAGAAGAGGGTAGCCGTGGTTTGTTTGGTTTAGGTTTAGGTTCTAAAGATGCGGTTGTTCGTGTAACACCGAGCTTAGATTTAGAATCACGCGCACGTGAATTTTTAAATGATGTATTCTTCGGTATGGGTCTTAAGGTTGATATCGATATTACAACATCTGAAAAGCTGATGAAAATTGACTTATCAGGCGATAATATGGGAATCATCATTGGAAAACGTGGCGACACATTAGATGCTTTAGAGCATTTAACAAGTCTTTGTGTTAACCGTGGCGACGGCGAATATGTTAAAGTTATTTTAGATACTGAAAACTATCGTGAAAAACGTCATGCAACACTTATTAAGCTTGCAAATAATCTGGCACGTTCAGTAGTTAAAACACATCGCAAGGTTACATTAGAGCCGATGAGCTCAAACGAGCGCAGAATTATTCATTCAACTCTGCAGGCTAACCCAGATATTGATACTTACAGCGTTGGCGAAGAACCAAATCGCCGCATTGTTATTGCGCTGAAAAAGAAGTAATTTTAAGATTAAAAGACCCGATATAGCACGTAGTGTTATTCGGGTTTTTTTCAGAATTACAGATGTAATGATGTTTACGTAGCGCAAACGGTAAAAACCTACCTAACAGATTGTAGAGGCCGGCGCTTTTTTCTACATCCGCATTCGAAAGGAGTGAAACAGATGCCTATATCCCCCCTTGCAGACAGAATAAGACCCAATAACCTGTCAGACGTATTCGGTCAGCGCCATTTAATAGGCGAGGGAAAGGTTTTGCGAAGACTTATTGAATCGGGAACTATACCTAATATGATTTTTTACGGCCCGTCAGGAACAGGCAAAACCACAATCGCAAATATCGCCGCACAGGCAGCCGGCAAAAAGCTTTATAAGCTGAATGCCACAAATGCATCTGTTTCTGATATAAAAGAAATTATAAAAGAGCTAGATATGTTAGAGAACACCGGCGGTGTGCTCTTGTATCTTGACGAGATACAGAACTTTAACAAAAAGCAGCAGCAATCTTTATTAGAGTTTATTGAAAACGGCTCTATTACGCTAATTGCAAGCACGACCGAAAATCCGTATTTTTATATCTATAGCGCAATTTTAAGCCGTGCAACTGTGTTTGAATTTATGCCGCTTATGCCCTCTGATATAATAGATGCCCTTAATAGAGGGATTTGCCTTTTAAAAGACGAGCTTTCAATAAACATTTCCATTGCAGATGATGCGCTGGAGTTTATCGCACAAACCTCATCAGGCGATGTGAGAAAATCGCTTAATACCTTAGAACTTTGTGTTATGGCGGCACAGCCGGATAACAAAAACACCATAAACATTAACATTGATTTTGTCGAGCAATGCGTGAACAAAAAGGCTTTTCGCCACGACAAAGACGGCGACAGCCATTATGATGTTATAAGCGCATTTCAAAAATCTATACGAGGCAGTGACCCCGATGCCGCTGTGCATTATTTGGCTCGCCTTATTGCAGGCGGTGACCTTATGATAATCTGCCGCAGACTTATGGTTATTGCCGCAGAGGACATAGGTCTTGCATATCCGCAGGCAATTACCGTTACCAAATCCTGCGTAGATTGCGCTCTGCAGCTAGGTCTGCCCGAGGCTCGCATACCTCTTGCCGAAGCAACTCTTTTGCTCGCCACAGCACCGAAAAGCAATTCTGCGGTAGTAGCAATTGACGAAGCTCTTTCAGATGTTAACAACTCTTACACCGGCGATGTACCAAAGCATTTAAAAGATGCTCATTACAGCGGAGCAAAAAAAATGGGACGTGGACTTACGTATCAGTATCCACACGATTTCCCAAATAACTATGTAGCTCAGCAATATCTGCCCGATAATATTAAAAACAAAAAGTATTATATCCCCGGAACAAATAAAACTGAGCAAATGTCTGCTAAGTACTGGCAGCAGATTAAAAACGGGGAGGGAAAAGACAAATGACAGATTCATACAATCGTTTTGCCGAGCTTTATGACAAGCTAACATTCGATGTGGAATACGAAAGTGCGGCAGATAAAATTTGTGAAATTTTTTCCCACGAGAAAAAAAATCCTGAACTGGTTTTAGACCTCGCCTGCGGCACAGGCTCGCTTACCCACTTGCTTTTAGCACGCGGATATGATATGATTGGAGCTGACAGCTCTGATGCGATGCTTAATATAGCAAGAAAAAAATGCCCCGAGGCTCTTCTTTTATGTCAGGATATGCGTGAGCTTGAGCTTTACGGCACAGTTGACGCAATCGTTTGTATGCTAGACAGCATAAATTATCTGACCGAAGACGGCGACTTAGACACGGTTTTTCGTCTGTGCAACAATTATTTAAATCCGAACGGTCTTTTAATTTTTGATATAAACTCAGAATATAAATTTAAAAATATTTTGGCAAATCAGACTTATACATACGAAACCGACGGTATTTTTTATACCTGGGAAAATGATTATAATGAAGAAGCAAATTTATGCGATTTTTATCTTACGTTTTTCTCGGAAAATAAAGATGGTCTTTATGAGCGATTTGACGAGGTGCATACCGAGCGTTGCTACTTAAAAAGCGAAATTTCAGATGCGCTCGAGCGTCAGGGATTTAAGGTTTTGTCGTGCTTTGACGGATATACAGATGCCTTAGCGCACGAAAAAAGCGAACGCCTTTTGTTTGTATGCCGAAATATTGACCCGATTCAGATAAGATTTGCTAAATAGGAGGAAATAAGTGAAGCAGGTAATTTTAGTAAAATACGGAGAAATAATTTTAAAAGGCTTAAACCGTCCGATTTTTGAGGACTTATTAGTTAAAAACATCCGTGCAGCTTTGCGTGGAATGTCACCTGATATAACAAAGGCTCAGGCAACGACCTACATCAGCCTGCCTGACGAAGAGAACATAAGCGAAGCTACCGAAAGATTAAAAAAAGTTTTTGGTATAGTTTCAATCACTAAGGCATATGTTCTGCCCAAAGAAATCGGCGCAATTTGCGAGGGAACAGCTGAGTGCCTAAAAGATGAGCTGAGCGCAGCAACTACATTTAAGGTTGAGGCAAAACGTTCGGATAAAAAGTTTCCGCTTAAATCCCCTGAAATCTGCCGTGAGGTTGGCGGTGCACTTTGTATGAAATTCCCGCATCTTGCAGTTGATGTTAAAGCTCCTGAAAAGATTGTAATGGTAGAGATACGCGATACCAACACCTATGTATATTGCGATAAAATAAAAGGACCTGGTGGTATGCCTGTCGGCTCAAATGCCAAGGCAATGTTGCTTTTATCAGGCGGAATCGACAGCCCGGTTGCAGGATATATGGCGGCAAAACGCGGCGTTGCGCTAGAGGCTGTGCATTTCTTTTCACATCCTTATACCAGTGACCGTGCAAAAGAAAAGGTTTTAGAGCTTGCCAAAATTGTATCGGGCTACACAGGAGGTATGCGTGTTCACGTTGTTCCTTTTACCGATATTCAGTTAGAGATAAGAAAGCATTGCCCCGAAGAACAGCTTACAATTATTATGCGTCGCTTTATGATGAAAATATCTGAACGTATAGCTCACAAAAACGGCGCAATTGCACTGGTTACCGGCGAAAGCATCGGTCAGGTTGCAAGCCAGACTGTTGAGGCATTAGGCGTTACCAACGATGCGGTATCTTTGCCAGTGTTCAGACCTGTTATCGGTATGGATAAGGACGAAATCGTTGAGCGTGCAAGAATGATTGGCACTTTTGAAACCTCTATTCTGCCTTACGAGGATTGCTGTACCATATTTACACCAAAGCATCCTAATACCAAGCCAAAGCTCGATAAAATCAAGGCATCTGAAGAGCTTTTGGATTGCGAAGCATTAATTAACGCCGCCGTAGATGGCGTTGAAACGATTTTTGTATCGTAACAGGAGGAAATTACAAAATGTCACAAATGATTATAGACTTTTTTCAGGGAATGCATCTTTCAAACGAGTTAGTGGTATTCATAGTTTCTATGATTCCAATTGTAGAGCTTAGAGGTGCAATTCCGTTTGGATTTGTTCTTAATATGAATCCGTGGATTCTTTATCTTTTAGCTGTAATCGGAAACTTATTGCCGATTCCGTTTATTTTAATGCTAATAAGACCTATTATAAGATGGTTTTTAAAGACCAAATTATTACGTCCCATCGGCTTGTGGTTAGAAGCCAAGGTTGAAAAAAATAAGGGCAAAATTGAAAAGTATGAGTTTTGGGGATTATGTCTGTTTGTTGCAATCCCTCTACCCGGAACGGGAGCATGGACAGGCGCTTTGGTTGCAGCATTTTTAGATATGCGCCTCGGAAGAGCATTTTTATCAATTGCCATAGGCGTTTTAATCGCAGGGTTAATTATGACCTTTGGCAGCGGAATAGTTGCATTTATCATCGGATTATTCTAAATTTCATAAATAAAAGCGGATGCGTTTGCATCCGCTTTTATTTAACTTTCTGCTTTAACTGGTTAAATAACTCAAAATAAAAAATAAAAGGCGATGCTTTTGCATCGCCTTTTGCAGTCAGAATAAAATTACTTAAGAGTAACTTTAGCGCCAACTTCTTCGAGCTTAGCTTTGATAGCTTCAGCATCGTCTTTGCTTGCGCCCTCTTTAAGTACTTTCGGAGCACCTTCAACGAGGTCTTTTGCTTCCTTAAGGCCTAAACCGGTAAGTTCGCGAACAACTTTGATAACCTT
>JAFQAG010000280.1 GCA_017416985.1 Clostridia bacterium | reverse complement strand
TCAAATCCGTAATAACCCGATACAACTGCATCAAATTGTTTTTTGTCAGTTGCCGCTATATACATACGAACAGCATCATCAGCCATGCGCATTACAGAGTATTCTTTTTTAATCAGCTCTCTACCATAGGTTCCCAAGCGATTGTTTTCTTCATCAGAATTTTCAAAAAGCGTTGTTAAATCTCTTAATAAAAGTTCGGGCGAGCATTGTTCTAAGCCACGGCAACAGAAGTTTGTGTCAATTCCTACCGCAAGTTTATCTTCATCAAAAATTCCTATATAGCCTTCATTTCCTGCAACTATTGTGGGTTTAGCACAAGCCATTGCCTCTAAAGCAGAGCGCGAAACTCCGATAAATATATCGCCTAAATTTGCAAATTTATAAATATCAGAACGACCGCCGGTAAGCACTATATATCTTCTTCCTGCTTTCTCGTTTTCTGAGTCAGCCTTTTCTTTTAATTCATCAAAAACGTTACCGCCACCGACAATTACAATTTCTAAGTCAGGCTGCTTTTCAAGCAGTTTTGGTGCAATTTCAACCAAATGAAATGCTGCCAAAGCTCTGTCTGCATCCATTCGGCTGATATATACAATTTTTTTTGAATCAGGATTTAAACCAAACTCATTTACTATTTCAGATGCATCTGCCTCGGGTGAAAATTTGTTTACATCAATGCCGTTTATTGTAACAAAAATATCTGTGGGATTAATTTTATAATTGTCCATAAGATAGGTTTTAATATCCTCACTTACCGCAACAACCTTTTTACCCCAGTTAGAAATATATTTAAGTCCGTGAGATGTTCTGAATACCCAATGCGCCGTAGTTACGAAGGTAAACGGCATAAATTTGCTTAAAATTCCGCACAAAAACGCGGGGATTCTGCCATGAGCATGAACTATATCAATATTTTCTTCACGTATAATACGTTTTAAAAGTGACAGCGAGCGCATAACCTTTCCGGGACTTTTGGTATGCATCGGCACTTCATAGTGGCGTATTCCAGCCTGGGTAAGCGACGGAACATATACACCGCCGTTTGATGCAACAACGACATCAAAGCCCTGACGTTTAAGCTCTAACGAAAGCTCTAAAACGTGAGTTTCTGCGCCACCAATATCTAAACGCATTAACGTCATCAAAACTTTTTTATTTCTGATATTATCCATCGCAATACCTCTTTTCATCGTATTTTACAGATACAATATTACAATTATAATAACATACAATCCGCCCTCTTTCAACGAAATAAGGCGGATTGTAACAAAAACGACATATTTATTTATCTAATGTTTCGTGCGATATAGCTACTATTTTTTTGGCAGCATCATCAGCATTTATCACACTTTGCTCACCTTTTTTAAGGTAGGCAAGATACTCTATATTGCCCTCCGGTCCTTTAACAGGAGAAAATTCAAGACCTAAAACACCGAACCCAATTTCTTCGGCTTTAGCACAAACTTTACAAACTACTTCTTCGTGAACCTCTGGGTCACGAACTACACCTTTTTTGCCGACTTTTTCTTTGCCTGCCTCGAACTGAGGTTTTATTAAAGCCACAACCTCTCCGCCATCTTTTAAAAGATTATGTACGACAGGCAGAACCAATCCGAGCGATATAAATGCCACATCAATTGATGCAAAATCAAGAGGCTCACTAACCTGCTCACAAGTTACGTGACGTATGTTTGTGCGCTCCATATTTATTACACGTTCATCTGTTCTCAGGCTCCACGCTAGCTGACCGTAGCCAACATCGACAGCATAAACCTTTTGGGCACCATTTTGCAGCATACAGTCAGTAAATCCGCCAGTAGATGCTCCAACATCCATACACACAGCATTATCCAGCTTTATAGGAAAGGACTGCATTGCTTTTTCAAGCTTTAAACCACCTCGGCTGACATAACGCAGGGTATTGCCACGCACCTCGATTTTTTGTTCAGGCGAAACAGTCATACCGGCCTTGTCGCATTTTTGCTCATCAACGAACACAATACCCGACATTATAATCGCCTTTGCCTTTTCTCTGCTTGGTGCAAGACCGTTTTCTGTCAAATATACATCAAGACGTATTTTTTCAGCCAACTACGCTCTCTCCTTTTTTGTCTTTTTACTCTCTTTAACTGCAAAATCACAGGCAGGCGCTAAAGGACATTCTGCGCATTTAGGTCTGCGTGCAATACACAAGTTTCTTCCGTGCTCTACTATCTGATGACAAAACAGAGCTGAATATTCAGGCGGAATTATCTTAACTAAATCCTTTTCGATTTTGGTGGGATCTGTATTTTTAGTAAGCCCCAAAAGTCCGGTTATTCTTTTGCAATGAGTATCTACAACTATCGCTGGTTTTCCGAACACATCACCGACGACTAAATTAGCGATTTTTCTACCCACGCCGGGCAGTTTTAATAAATCATCTATGTTGTCAGGCACTACCCCTCCGAAATCCGACAGTAACACCTGACCGCATTTTTTAAGATTTTTGGCTTTGTTGTGATAAAATCCGGTTGAATGTATAAGCTTTTCTAACTCTAAGGTATCGGCACCTGCAAAAGCCTCAGCATCAGGAAAACGTGCAAAAAGCGCTGGTGTTACCAGATTTACTCTTGCATCGGTGCATTGAGCAGCAAGCTGAGCTGCAACAATAAGATGAAAAGGATCTTTATATTCTAATGTGCACGGTGCATCACCATAAAGCTCGCAGAGCTTTTCACGCAAAAATTCAACCTTTTCTTTTTTAGTCATCACTCATCACCTTGGTCTAAAATATTCTTCCATTCATACGTTATATCCACGCCGTTGACTGTAACTAAAAGATATTTAACATAAGAAATATTGTTTGCAGGCGGTTTTAAGCCGATACTTGGAAAAACTCCTGCCGTATTTACATAACGGACACCGTTTTCTAAATAGCTTTCGTTTTTAAATCCGCCACCGAAAACATAAACATTTTTGCCGTTTTGCGCCGCTGTTTCCACAATCCGAGCAAAATTTTTCTTTTCCACAGCATTTGTAGATATATTATTTTTATGAACGAAGATAAACAGATTATCGCCTTTAGCAGTGTTTACATCATACTTAAACTTTGACCACTGATCAAAACCGCCACTTGCGATAGTTCCTGCGGTGTTTTTAAGTGTAATAAATGTACTGTTTTCGTGTGTAAAGGTCTGATACATACGAGCAGTAAAATAGTTTCCGCCAAGCATTTTTACTGTGCTTTCGTCAAAATCGCTGCCTACAAATCCGTGAAGAGTTCCGTTTTCCTGCATGGTTGCTATTGCAGTATTCATCATAAACATATCAAACAGTTTTTCAGGAGTTCTGGTATTGCCAAACACCGTAAATCTGAAACCATCATCTGAAAGTTCTGCACTTTTATTTTGTGGGTCAGCTATTTTAGCGCCCTCTGATACACTTATTTCTTCTGCACCATCAACCATCAAAGCCATATTGGCACTTACTGCACCAAAATTAGCACTGACTTTTGTTGCACCTTTACTTTCGGCAGTAATTTTATTATCTGCTAATTTTGCAATTGGCTCATCAATTACAAAATCGGTATCTTTAGGATAGATTTTTGCTTTTCTGCCTTCAGAATCCCATCCATCAAGCCACAAAAGCTCACTGGCACCTGATTTAAGCTCTAATTTTTCTGATGAAAATTTCATTCTGTGCGGAATGTCTAAAATTAAAAGCTCAAATTCTGCCGTTTTCCCCTCATATTCCGCACGGATTATAGCCTTGCCTGCACCAGTCGGATGAAAAATGTCACCCTCCATATAACCCTGACCGTCTATAACGCTCCAGTTAATTTTTGAGTCATTAATTTCAAGCTTATGGTCGAACTCGTCAAACGCTTCAATCCATACCCAGCGTGATGTATTTTTAAATACATTTTCATCATCTGATTTTAATTCTATGCGATAAAGCTCCGATATCTCGGCATCAGAAGTTATACCAATGCTGTTTGTAACCTGACGTAAGCCTCCGTCAGACGGAGTGTTTGCCACTTTTTGCTCACCGTCATTTTTTAATACCAATGCAGTCGAGCCGCCGCCATCTAAGTTAAGAGCATTATAACAACCAAGCTCTGCCATCAAATAGCCGAGCTGTGTCTGCGTCATACCCTTTGCTTCGCTTCTTCTGCCGTCAACGGCAACAAGAGTTATAATCTTGCCGGTTTCGTCAATACCTACTGCACTTCTTGGCTGATATCCGCCGATATTATGAGAAAAACTTGACGGAACTTTACCATTTGCAAGTATTACTCCTCCACCACCAACTGCGTTCTCTATTTTGTTGTAATCAGGAGCAGTTGTAATTTCTATTGTTACCTCATCACCAACCTGAAGATTGTCATCAATAAAGGTATTTTTTGTAAGATCAGACGTTAAAATATAGCCGCCTTTCGGAATTTCTGCCGGCTCGCTATCCCACCTTTTGTCGATGACCTTTCCCTTATCATCCACAACAATTTCCTGAATAGCACCGCTTGTTCCTAAAGATACGTTATTCCACGCATCTGTATACATAACAAGCCCGTTCATATCATCATATTTATTGAGTGCGCTGACCTTTTCACTTACACCGTTAGGAGCAGTTACCGTTATATCAAAGGTAAAGCTGTTTAAATGAAGTGTTCCATCTTCTTTAAGCTGATACAAAACATTCATATCCTCAGCGGTTGCAGATGTAGAGTTAAGCACTCCGTCAATAACTTCCATACCGACCGGAGACCCTCTGCCTGCCTGACCTCTTTTTGCCGCAAAAAAGTCTGCATTTATTGCTGCAACTGTGTCATTTGCCTTTGCTGATTCTAAGGTATTATCCAAAAAAGATACACCCTGAGCATCACGCAGAACATTAAACTTTAAATAAGGCTCGGTTAAGTCAGCACGAACAATATGTATGTCCTGCCAGCCTGTATCATCAAGTCTTATTCTACGCTGATACGAAACACCTCGAACGATGCTTTTTTCTTCTACAATTTCTTCTAAATATACTTCACTTGCAAGTGCGCACGGTACAAAGGATGTCAAAAATACCGTCAACGATAAAAGCGCAATCGTTTTTTTAAATAAATTCATCTGGTTCTCCTTTTACTATTTTACAATTCCTTTTAAATATTCCATAAATTCTGCACCCAAATCATCACGACGCAATGCATATTCAACAGTCGCTGTTAAAAAGCCCATTTTGTTACCTACATCATATCTTCTGCCAATAAAGTCGTAAGCATACATGTCCTGTTCTTTTGCAAGAGTTTTTAATGCGTCGGTAAGCTGAATTTCGCCACCGGCACCCGGTTTTGTATTTTCAAGATGTGTAAAGATTTCAGGTGTGATAATATAACGACCTAAAACTGCCACATTTGTCGGAGCCTCTTCACGTTTTGGTTTTTCAACCATATCATTTACCTTCCACATACGGTCAGCTACCTGTTCACCTGAAACGATACCATATTTGCTTACCTCGCTTTCAGGGACAGACTGAACACCTAAAATACTTGCGTTGTATTTTTCATACATTTCAATCATCTGTTTAAGACATGGCTTTTCGTTGTTATATACCACATCATCGCCAAGTAAAACTGCAAATGGCTCGTTGCCAACAAACGATTTTGCACAATAAATTGCATGACCCAGTCCCTTAGGCTCAGCCTGACGAACATACTGCACGTTTACCATTGAGCGAATATCTTTAAGCTGTTTTAAAACTTCAGTTTTTCCGCTTTTTTCAAGCTCTGCCTCAAGCTCATAAGACTTATCAAAATGATCTTCAATCGCTTTTTTGGTTCTGCTTGTGATAATTAATAAATCTGTGATACCAGAAGATGCCGCTTCTTCAATAATATACTGAATAGTCGGAATATCAACTATCGGTATCATTTCCTTCGGCACAGCCTTTGTTGCCGGTAAAAATCTTGTTCCCAATCCTGCTGCAGGTATAACTGCTTTTGTTATTTTAGCCATAATGTCCTCCAAAAATTATTTATTATTTTTATATGAATATTATTTATTCCTTATTTTTTTCCTTTATCCAAACCCCATCCAGATATACCCGAACGCACTAGTGCTGTAAACGCTCTGTCTTTTAAGCCTCGGTTTTCGGTATCCAATCGGTTTATAACCTCTTTAACATATGTTCTTTTGGTGTTTTTATCTGCCGGACACGTATTTTCCACAACCGGAAGTTTTTCATCACGTGCATATTTTTTTATTTCTTTTTCCTTAACATAAATCATAGGTCTTAAAACTGTTAAATCTGCACGGCTTAAATATGTAACCGGTGAAAAACAACCTATCTGACCTTCAAAAAACAGGCTTAAATAAAAGGTTTCAATAACATCATCATAATGATGCCCTAAAACCACCTTATTGCACCCTAGCTCTTTTGCGGCATCGTTTAATGCACCTCTGCGCATATTGGCACATAGCGCACACGGATTTTTTTCATTTCGGTAATCAAACACAATCTGTCTTATTTCTGTCTTTATTATTTTATACGGAACATCTAGTTCCTTGCAAAATTCGGCAATAGGTGTAAAATCCATATCGCCGCCACCCAAGTCGAGTGTAATTGCGCAAAGCTCAAACGGATTCGGATAAAATCTTTGCAACCCCTTTAATGCAACCAAAGTCACAAGCGAGTCCTTACCTCCCGATATCCCGACTGCAATACGGTCGCCAGGTTTGATCATATGATAATCATCTACCGCCCGCCTTGTCCGGCTTAATATATGTCTCATTGGTTATCTCCTTATATCAAAGCATTGCCGCAATGCCGACAATTACCGGCATCGTTATAATAGAAAGTAACGTTGTTACCGATACACAGGTTGCAGACAGCTCTGTATCTGCACCAAACTTTTCTGAAAACATAGTCGTTGCAGCCGCAAACGGAGCAGATGTAGCTATAACCGATGCAACTAAAACTACCCCGCGTACTCCACACAAATAAAGCCCTAAAAGCATAGTTAGCGGAGCAACAAAAAGTCTTAATATAATAGCGACATACGCCGACAGACCTTTAATTTTAAAGCTTGCAGCCGCCAAATGAAAGCCTACAATTATCATAGGAATCGGTGTATTAAGTGCTGCTAAAAACTTAACCGGCTCTAAGATTGTTGACGGAAGATGTATTGAAAATACGAACAGCAAAAATCCAACAACAGTACCCGAAACTCCCGGATTTAATATAATTTTCTTAACAGAAACATTTTTAAAGCTGCCACTCATAATAACAACACCATAGGTCCAGAGAACGACCTGAAAAATTGCAACATAGGTTGCTCCGTAAAAAACACCCTCCTCGCCGAGCATTGCGCTTTGAAGCGGCAAAGACATATACCCACAGTTTGAAAATACCGAGCCGAATCTTAATGTTTTTTCACGACGTTTGTCAATATCATGAACTAAAAGATGCGTAATCAAAATATGTACAGCAAATGACAATACTGCCGCAACTACAGTTATAATAAGACCATTAAGCATAGTTTTGTCAAACTCTCGCTGATATGAATTAACAATCACGCAAGGTGTAACAATATATAAAACAAAATTTGTAAGCTCTTTTGTAGATGCATTGGTAAGAATTTTTGTTTTGCGGCTTATAACACCCACACCTATTAATATAAAAAGAATTAAAACATAATTTCCTACCGTTAAGATATTTTCAAACATATTAAGACTCCCGTATTTAGTATTCATATCCTGTTTTTAATTACACTTATATTTAAACATATATTGATTATAGCATAAGTACAATAAGATTTCAACCAACAAAGGCAATAAAAATCCACGACTATGGCGTGATTTTTA
>JAFQAG010000279.1 GCA_017416985.1 Clostridia bacterium | reverse complement strand
CGTATTCCCTGTTCCTGATGGGGATACCGGTTCTAATATGTCTATGACCGTAAGCGCCGCATCACGTGAGCTTTTAAGCCGTGAATATACAACAGCCGGCGAGGTTATGGCTGCCGTTGCAAGTGCTTCACTTCGTGGCGCACGAGGAAACTCAGGTGTTATTTTATCGCAGTTTTTCCGTGGAATGGCAAAACGTATGAAAGAATGCACTATTTTAGATGCAACTGATATTGCAGAATCCTTCTCTGAAGGTGTTGCAAGCGCATATCGAGCTGTTATGAAGCCTGTCGAGGGAACAATTTTATCTGTTGCTCGTGACGGTGCAGCAGCCGGTCGTGAAGCACTTTTAAACACCGATGATATAATAGAAATTATGCAGGTTGTTGTAAATACAGCTCAGCAAAGCCTAGACCGCACTCCTGAAATACTGCCGCAGCTAAAGCAGGCAGGCGTTGTTGACTCGGGTGCTCAGGGTGTTTTATATTTATTAGAAGGTGCTCTTTCATACTTAAAAACCGGCGAAATAACCGAGCTTTTAGACCAGCAGAGCTTAGGACTTACCATGCCTGCTGTTCGAAAAGAAACAGATGCAGATATTAAATTCTCATACTGTACAGAATTTATTATTAACAAAAACAATCCTGCTGCAAGCAGTTCTCTTTTCAGTAAAAACATTGAAAAGAAAGGCGACAGCATGGTTGTTATTGACGACGGCGAAATTATTAAGGTGCATATTCACACCAACAATCCCGGATACGTTATTGAGCAGGCAATAAAATTAGGCGCTCTTACTGATATTAAAATTGACAATATGAAATACCAGCACGACAGCAAGGTTATAACCGAGCAGGCTAAACCGGCTGAACCTGAAAAAGAATATGGCTTTGCCGCAGTTGCAGCAGGCGATGGCTTAGCTCAGTTATTTAAAGATATGGGTTGCGACGTTGTTATAGAGGGCGGTCAGACTATGAATCCGTCAACTGATGATATTTTAAGCGCAATCGAGAAAATCTCGGCTAAAAATATTTTCGTTTTCCCGAATAATAAAAATATTATAATGGCAGCTGAACAAGTTAAGGGATTAACCGATAAAAATGTTATCGTTATTCCCACCCGCTCTGTTCCGCAGGGTATGTCAGCTAAGCTTGCATTTGTTCCGACCAAAACCGCAGAAGAAAATGAAAAAGCAATGACAAACGCTATGGCTGGAATAAAGACCGGAACTGTAACATATGCAGTACGCGAATTTCCTTTCGAGGATAAGACTATGCCCGAAGGAACAATTATCGGTCTTATTGACGGAAAAATAACTCATACAGGCGATAATCCTGAAGAAGTATTAAAAAATCTTTTTGATGCTATGACTGATGACGATAGCGAAATTTTAAGTGTTTTTTATGGCAGCGATGTTAGTTCAGATACTGCCGAAGCATTAAGCGAAGAACTTGAAGATGCTTATTCTGACTGCGATATTGTTATTCATTCAGGCGGTCAGCCTCTTTACTACTATATTATTTCTGTGGAGTAGCTTATGAAAGAACACGATTTGTTATCAAGTGACATTCGTTTTGTAAAAGGTGTGGGCGAAAAACGTGCCTCCGCCTTTTATTCTTTAGGCATACATACGGCAGGCGATCTGCTTTCGCACTATCCTCGTGCCTATGAGGACAGAACTGTTTATAAAAAAATTATAGAATGCGAACACGACGAAACGGTGTGCATACGTGCTACCGTTTCTTCTGCTTTACGCAAAAACGTTATAAGAAAGAATATGACTATATACACAGCCAAGCTCTCAGACGGAACGGGAGTTATCGAGGCTGTGTGGTTTAATATGCGCTTTTTGGATAATCAGATTAAAGTCGGCTCTGAATTTATCTTTTATGGAAAAATTCAGACATCTCCTAAAAAACGCATTCAGACACCTATTTTCGAGCGAATTGGCGCACAAAAGCAAACCGGCAGAATTGTGCCTGTCTACCCTCTTTCTTCAGGTCTTACTCAAAAAATTATTTCTGCATCTGTTGCTGATGTTTTAAATCGCACTTGTGGAACTTTAAAAGACCCTATTCCTGAGACTATACGCAAAAAATATAATCTTTGTGATATCGAAAAAGCATATCGTCAAATACATTTTCCTACATCTGCTAAAGAGTTGGAATATGCACGTCACAGATTTATTTTTGAAGAGCTGTTTTTTATGCAAGCCGCCCTTTTTATGCTTAAAGGACGCAGAAATAAACTTTCTGCAATACCAATAAAAGACTGCAACGAGATGCCGGATTTTATAAAATCTCTTCCGTTTGCTCTGACAAATGCACAAAACAGAGTGCTTACAGAGATTTTATCAGATATTAAAAATGATACACCGATGAACCGACTCGTTCAGGGTGATGTTGGCTCTGGTAAAACTATAATAGCGGCATGTGCTATGTTCGCCGCTGCAAAAAGCGGTATGCAATCAGCATTAATGGCACCTACCGAAATACTGGCAGCTCAGCACTACGAAAGTTTAAACAGTCTTTTTAGTCCACTTGGGATAAATGTAGAACTTTTAACAGGCTCTATGACGGCAAAGGCAAAAAAAGAGGCTCTTTCCCGCATAAAAAATGGCGAATCCATTGTTATAGTTGGTACTCACGCACTTTTTAGCGAACAGGTCGAGTTTAATAATCTTAATCTGGTTATTACCGACGAGCAGCACCGCTTTGGTGTTAATCAGCGAAAACTTTTTTCAGATAAAGGCGCAAATCCGCATACTCTTGTTATGACCGCAACTCCTATCCCCAGAACGCTTGCATTGGTTGTTTACGGTGATTTAGAGGTATCAGCTATCGACGAATTGCCTCCCGGCAGACAAAAAATTGATACCTTCCCCGTTGGAGAAAATATGCGCGAGCGTATTTATGCGTTTATAAAAAAAGAGGTTGCCGCTGGGCATCAGGCTTATATTGTTTGCCCGTTGGTAGAAGAATCTGAACAACTTGATTTAAAATCAGTGACCGAATATGCACAAACTCTTTCGGACGAAATTTTCCCTGACCTTTCGGTTGCATTTTTACACGGCAAAATGAAAGCATCGCAAAAAGATACCGTAATGACGCACTTTGCCGCTGGAGATATAGATGTTTTAGTTGCAACAAGTGTTATCGAGGTTGGAGTTAACGTTCCTAATGCAACAATTATGGTTGTAGAAAACGCAGAGCGCTTCGGTTTATCTCAGCTACATCAGTTACGAGGCAGAGTCGGTCGTGGAAAAGATAAGGCATATTGTATTTTATTTAATCAAAGCAAGCAAACCTATGCCCAGGAGCGTATGGAGGTTATGAAACGCACAAACGATGGATTTATAATCGCTGAAAAAGACCTTGAACTAAGAGGTCCTGGCGAGTTTTTCGGAACACGTCAGCATGGTCTTCCTCCGCTTAATATCGCAAATCTTTACAGCGATTTAGATGTTTTGACCGAAACCACAAAAGCAGTTCGTGCTTTGCTAGATGAAGACCCCACTTTATCGCTACCACAAAATCAACCAATTTTAGCGAAAATTCGTGAAATTTTTAAACAAAATATTACATTTAGTTAAAAATTGCATTATCACTATTGACATTTACGCAAAATAAGTTAAAATATATAGTGTGTAATTGTGATAATATATAAAAAGGATGATAGAAATTGAGAGTTATCTCGGGTTCTGCTAAAGGACGTAAGCTTATTTCGCCTGAGGGGCAAAGAGTTCGTCCTACGCTTGACAGAGTTAAAGAATCTATTTTTAATATGCTCTCAGTCGGAATTTAT
>JAFQAG010000278.1 GCA_017416985.1 Clostridia bacterium | reverse complement strand
GGATATATTGCTTGCAGTTAACGATTATGAAAGTGACGGACAAGATATTTCGTGGATATGGGACGTTGATTTTGAGCTTTTAAATGACGACAGTGTGCTAAACATAATCACAACAGGAATACGTGCAGACGAGCTTGCGTTAAGACTTAAATACGCAGGAATAAAAGAAGAAAAAATTGTAAAGACAAGCAATTTAAAACTTGCCGTAAACTTGCTCGAAAATGGTGGAGCAGAGGTTTGCTATGCATTGGCAAACTATACCGCTGTATTTAGTCTTTATGATATATTTAAAAATTCAGAAAAGGAGGTAGGTGCAAATGAGTGATGCAAAAAAACTCACCATATGTCATCTGTTTCCTGACCTTTTGGATTTATACGGAGATAAGGGAAACATACTTTCTTTTGTAAAACGTCTTGAGTGGAGAGGAATAAATTCAGAGCTTATAGAAGTCAAAAGAGATGATAAAATTTCTTTAGCAGATGCCGACATCGTGCTTTTAGGCGGTGGCTCTGACCGTGAGCAAAAGGCAGTTTGTGAATATCTTTGTGCAGTTAAAACTGATTTTTGGAGCTATGTAGATGATGGCGGTGTTTTGCTGGCAGTCTGCGGCGGATATCCGATGCTTGGAAGCTATCTTAACATTGCAGGCGAAAAGGTAGGTGGTCTTGGTATCGTAGATATGTATACAGAGCAAAATAAAAATCGAGTGATAGGAAATGTAGTTTTAGAATCTGATTTTGCAAACGGAAAAAACACAGTTGTTGGCTTTGAAAATCATGGAACAAAAACATATATTAAAAAGTGTCAGCCATTTGGCAAGGTTATAAACGGATTCGGAAATAACGGTGAAGACGAAACCGAGGGCATAGTTTATAAAAATGTTTTGGGAACATATCTTCACGGTCCGTTGTTACCGAAAAATCCACATATAACAGATGAATTGATTAAAAGAGCATTAATCCGTAAATACGGACAAGCAGAGCTTGAGCCCCTTTATGATACCTTAGAAGACGAGGCGCACAGCTATGCAGTAAACAGGTTTAGCAAAAAATAATATACAAAAGGATGAGAGAGAATGAACGCAAAGGAAATGGCATTAAAAAAACATGAGGAGTGGCAGGGTAAGCTTGAGATTGGCTTAAGAGCAGAATTAAACAACAAAGATGATTTGTCTGTTGCTTATACACCTGGTGTAGCAGAGCCGTGTCTTAAAATTTCAGAAGATACAGACTTATCTTATAAGTACACTCGTCGAGGAAATCTTGTAGCGGTTGTAACAGACGGAACTGCGGTTTTAGGATTAGGGGATATTGGACCTGAAGCAGGAATGCCGGTTATGGAAGGAAAATGTGTTTTATTTAAGCGTTTTGGTAATGTTGACGCATTCCCTTTATGCGTGCGCTCAAAAAGTGTAGATGACATAGTAAACACAGTAAAGCTTTTAGCTGGCTCGTTTGGCGGTGTAAATCTTGAGGATATTTCAGCTCCGCGTTGTTTTGAAATTGAAAAAAGACTTAAAGCAGAATGTGATATTCCTATTTTCCACGATGACCAGCACGGAACAGCAGTTGTGTGTTTAGCGGCTATTATAAATGCATTAAAGCTTATCAGTAAAAAAATGGAGGACTTATCGGTAGTTGTAAACGGTTCAGGAGCGGCAGGTATTGCAATTACCAAGCTGCTTATGAGCAGAGGACTTAAAAAGGTAATTTTATGTGACAGAAAAGGCGCTATTTATGACGGCAGAGAAGGCTTGAACGAAATTAAGCAGGAAATGGCTAAAATATCGAATCTTGACAAGATTTCAGGCGGCCTTGAAGATGTTATAAAGGGTGCAGATGTATTTATCGGTGTTTCGGCGGCAGGTGCATTAACTCCTGAAATGATAAAAACTATGGCAGAAAACCCAATCGTTTTTGCAATGGCAAATCCCACACCTGAGATTATGCCTGAAGAAGCAAAAGCTGCAGGCGTAAAAATAATGGGAACAGGCAGAAGTGACTATCCGAATCAGATTAATAACGTTCTTGCTTTTCCAGGAATTTTCAGAGGTGCTTTAGATGTTCGTGCAAGCGATATTAATGACGAAATGAAAATTGCTGCGGCACAGGCAATAGCAGATGTTATAGCGGAGGGCGAGCTTAAAGAGGATTATATTATTCCTGATTCATTTAACGAAAAAGTTACACCTGCGGTTGCAAAGGCGGTTGCTGAGGCTGCTGTAAAGAGTGGAGTTGCACGTATATAATTAAAAAAACAGGCTGTGGTAATCCTGCCACAGCCTGTTAGTATATCGATAAGTAATCGACATACTTAAAAACTTATAAAATAATTAAGTTAAATCTTTGGGTCAGAGTATTATGATTTTATCCATCGCAGTAAATATCGTGGTTTTAAAATCTTAGGACAAGGGCAGGAATAATAAAAATTATGCGCCTACCGGGGCATCCGTTATCTCTTACCCTGTAACAACTGTTTGTTACAATAATATATTGTGTTTATTTTTAAAAAATATTATATGAAAATTTTTGAAATTTTACATAGTTAAAAATCCTTCATCTGATTCTAACAGAAGCAATATTTTTTCTTCATTTCCTGTTTGCACATTAATATAAATAAGATAATTCTGACCGTTAAAATCTCCTCTTAATTCATAACACT
>JAFQAG010000277.1 GCA_017416985.1 Clostridia bacterium | reverse complement strand
GAGGTATTGTTTATGAGTCATGATGTTTATAAATGCAAGGTAATATCAAAAAAAGAAATTGCGCCAAATATTATAGACGTAACCGTTGAAAGTAAAGAAATTGCGTCTTGTGCTAAGGCTGGTCAGTTTTTGCACGTAAAGTGCGGAGATGATATTTCTATGCCGCTTCGCAGACCTATTAGTATTTGCGATGCTGACGGTGATAAACTGCGTTTTATTTTTGAGGTAAAGGGAAGAGGAACTAAAAACCTTCTTTTGATTGATGATGAGATAGATATTATGGGTCCTTTAGGCACACCGTTTACCATAGATAACGATAAATATAAAAATCCTGCAGTAATCGGTGGCGGAATAGGAACATATCCGCTATATAAACTTACAAAAGAGCTTAATAATCCTACTGTTTATTTAGGATTCCGTTCTAAAGCACAGGTAACCTTAGAAGATGAATTTAATTCTGTCTGTGATATGACGGTTGTTGCGACAGATGACGGTAGCTATGGATATAACGGATATGCAATTGATTTGTTAAAAGGAAAAATTCAAAACGACGTTGTTGATATAATTTATGCTTGCGGTCCAAAACCAATGCTTAAAGCGGTAAAAGAGCTTGCTGAGGCAAATAATATTCCCTGCCAGGTTTCTTTAGAAGAGCGTATGGGTTGTGGCATAGGTGCGTGCCTTACCTGTTCTTGCGAAACTAAAACTGAGGGGACCTGGAAATATAAAAGAGTTTGTAAAAACGGCCCTGTATTTTGGTCTACGGAGGTGGTTTTATAATGAATATGAAGGTAAATATAGCTGGTGTAGAGCTTAATAATCCAATTATTACTGCATCGGGCACATATGGCTTTGGACGAGAATATGGCGAGTTATACAGCTTAAATGAACTGGGCGCAATATGTGTAAAGGGTTTGACCTTGCTACCCAGAGAGGGCAATCCTCCGCCACGCATTACCGAAACCTATGGTGGAATTTTAAACAGTGTAGGCCTTCAGAATCCAGGCGTTAATGCTTTTATTGAATATGAACTGCCTGAACTAAAAAAATATACCTGCAAGGTTATTGCGAATATGGCAGGCAATACAATTGAAGATTATTGCCAGATGGCAGAACGACTCTCTGACAGCGACGTTGATATGCTAGAAATGAATATATCCTGCCCGAATGTAAAGGCAGGTGGCGTTGCTTTCGGTACTAATGCAGATACTATTTTAACCATTACAAAAGAGGTTAAAAAGTATGCTAAAAAGCCACTTATTGTAAAGCTGTCACCTAACGTTACTGATATTACTGAAATGGCAAAGGCAGCAGAACAGGGTGGTGCTGATGCACTTTCACTTATTAATACACTTTTAGGTATGGCGATAGATATTAAAACTCGCAGACCAATACTGGCTAACGTTACAGGTGGTTTATCAGGTCCTGCAGTAAAGCCTGTTGCTGTAAGAATGATTTATCAGGTAAGACAATGCACAAATCTGCCTATAATTGGAATGGGCGGTGTTACAACAGGTGATGATGCAATAGAAATGATGCTTGCGGGCAGTAATGCTATTGCTGTCGGAACTGCAAACTTTATGAATCCGTATGCGTGTGTTGATATTAAAAAAGGTATTGTTGATTATATGGAAAAATATAATATTGATGACGTAAACGATATTAGTGGCAAGGTTATTGTAAAATAGAGGAGAGGTTTAAATGGCAAAATTAACTTTGGATTATTCAAAAGCACTTGGTTTTATAACAGAAGAAGAAATCGAAAATATTACAGGACAGATTTGCGATGCACACGACAAGTTAGTTAATAAGACAGGTGCAGGTAACGATTATTTAGGATGGGTAAATCTTCCTACTGATTATGATAAAGAAGAATTTGACAGAATTAAAAAAGCGGCAGAAAAAATTAAAAACGATTCTGATGTATTGATTGTAATAGGAATTGGCGGTTCTTATCTTGGTGCTCGTGCAGCAATTGATATTTTAACAAATTCATTTTATAATTCACAATGCAAAAAAGACAGAAAAACTCCTCAGATTTTCTTTGCAGGCAACTCAATCAGCTCAACATATTTAAGCGAGCTGTATGAAATGGTTAAAGATAAAGAATTATCTGTAAACGTTATTTCTAAATCAGGTACAACAACCGAGCCCGCTATTGCATTCAGAATCTTTAAAGAGCTTTTAGAGAAAAAATACGGAAAAGAAGGTGCAAAAGAGAGAATTTATGCAACAACTGACAAGGCTCGTGGTGCGCTTAAAGAGCTTGCTGATAAAGAGGGATACGAAACCTTTGTTATTCCTGATGATGTAGGTGGACGTTATTCCGTTTTAACAGCAGTAGGTCTTTTGCCAATTGCAGTTTGCGGAGCAGATTTAGACCTTATGATGAAAGGTGCAAAAGATGCGCAGGAAGAATTTTCAAGCTGTGATTTAAAAGATAATATATGTTATCAGTATGCAGCGATTCGTAACTGCTTATATCGCAAGGGAAAGACAACCGAAATTATGGTTAACTATGAACCACGTCTTCATTATTTTGCAGAATGGTGGAAACAGCTTTTCGGCGAGAGTGAGGGCAAAGATAACAAAGGTATTTTTCCGGCTGCTGTTGATTTTTCAACAGACCTGCATTCTATGGGACAGTATATTCAGGACGGTATGAGAAACATTTTTGAAACTGTTTTAAATGTTGAGGCTCCTAAAGCAGACATTACAATAGGAACAGACCCTGAAAATGTTGACGGATTAAACTTTTTAGCAGGAAAAACTATGGATTTTGTTAATCATAAAGCATTTTTAGGTACGGTTTTAGCACATAATGACGGCGGTGTTCCTAATCTTATTATTAACATTCCTGAGCTTAACGAATATTATTTCGGACAGCTTGTATATTTATTTGAACGTGCTTGCGGAATAAGCGGATACGTATTAGGGGTAAATCCGTTTAATCAGCCGGGTGTTGAAGCATATAAAAAGAATATGTTTGCTCTTTTAGGAAAACCGGGATACGAAAATGAAAAAGCAAGTCTTGAAAAAAAGCTTGGTTTGTGATATGATAAGCTAATAGTGTAAAACGATTAGTAAATTTTGGAGGTTATATAAATGCAGTATCAGAGTACAAGGGATAAAAGCGTGCGTGTATCATCTGCGTATGCCATTAAAAACGGTCTGGCTGCCGATGGCGGACTTTATGTTCCTGAGCAGATTCCACAGCTTTCACTTGAAGAAATAGCGGCTTTAGCTCCGCTAAGCTATAACGAGCGTGCTATTAAAGTATTAAGTCGCTTTTTAACAGATTTTTCTGAAGATGAAGTGACAAACTGTGTAAATAAAGCATATAATAAAGAAAAATTTGAAACATCAGAGATAGCTCCTATTTACAAGCTTGATGAAAATGTATATTTTCTTGAGCTTTGGCATGGACCTACATGTGCTTTTAAAGATATGGCACTTCAGATTTTGCCTCATCTTTTAACTCGTTCTATCGAAAAGACAGGTGAAACCAAAGAGGTTGTAATTTTAGTTGCAACATCTGGCGACACCGGAAAAGCAGCTTTAGAGGGCTTTCGTGATGTTGACGGAACACGCATTATCGTGTTCTATCCTGCTGACGGTGTCAGCGATGTACAGAAACGTCAGATGGTAACTCAAGAGGGTAACAACGTTGACGTTGCAGCAGTATGCGGAAACTTTGACGATGCTCAAAGTGGTGTAAAACAGATATTTACAGATACTGAATATGCTGATGTTTTAGCACGCAATAATTTCATGCTCTCAAGTGCTAACTCAATCAACTGGGGAAGATTAGTTCCGCAGATTGTATACTATTTCTCATCTTACGCAAGTATGCTTAAAAATGAAGAAATTACTTTGGGCGAAAAAGTTAATTTTGTTGTTCCTACCGGTAATTTTGGCGATATTTTAGCGGCGTATTACGCAAAAGAAATGGGTCTGCCGGTTGGTAAGCTTATTTGTGCATCTAACGAAAATAATGTTCTTACCGATTTTATTAATACCGGTGTATATGATAAAAACCGCGAGTTTAAAACAACAACATCTCCGTCTATGGATATCTTGATTTCAAGTAACTTAGAGCGCTTTTTGTATCATGTAACAGGTGGCGATGATGTTCGTGTTTCAGCGTGGATGAACGAGCTTAAAACAGAAGGTCGTTACGAAGTTCCTGAGCTTACTAAAAACAAGATCAAAGAAATTTTCTGGGGCGGTTGCTCAGACGACGCTGAAACCTTTACAGAAATCGAAAAGGTTAATAATAAATACGGCTACGTAATGGATACTCATACATCTGTTGCTAAAAATGTTTATGAAAAATATCTTGCCGAAACAGGCGACAATACAAAGACTGTTATTGTATCGACTGCAAGTCCGTTTAAATTCAGCGACAGCGTATTGGCTGCTATAAAGGGCAAAGAAGCGGTTGAAGGTAAAGACCCATTTGATTTATTGGACGAGCTTGCCGAAAGTGCTGATTTAATGATTCCTGCAGGTCTTTGCGGCTTGCGTGATAAGCAGGTTATATTCAACACTACCTGCGATAAAAACGAAATGTATGACGTTGTGAGCCATATGCTCAATCTTGCATAGGAGGAAGTAAATGGACTGGATTCAGGTTACTGTTTATACCACAACGGAGGGAATCGAGCCGATAAGCGGCAGACTTTATCAGTTAGGTGTAACAGGGATAGAAATCGAGGATGAAAGCGAGTTTTACAGCTTTTTAGAAGAAACACGTGGTACATGGGATTATGTAGATGACGACTTGGTTGAGCGCATGAAAGGCGAAACCAAAGTGAAAATTTATTTAAGTGACAATGCTGCAGGTCACGATATGCTGCATAGTGTTCGTGACAGTATATCTCAGTTGGCTTTAATGGATGAAGAAAAATTATACGGCAGACTCGAAATATCGTTAGATAACGTAAATGAAGAAGATTGGGCAAATAACTGGAAACAGTATTTTAAGCCTTTAACTGTCGGTGATAAAATTCTGATACTGCCCGAGTGGGAAACATTAAGTGAAGATACCGACAGAACTGTGTTTACGGTTAATCCCGGAATGAGTTTTGGAACAGGCTCTCACAACACAACTCAGCTTTGTATAGAAGAGCTTGAAAACGTAATAAATAAAGATACACACGTGCTTGATTTGGGTTGCGGCAGTGGTATTTTATCAATTATTTCATTGCTTTTGGGCGCACCTGACGCTACGGCGGTGGATATTGACCCTAATGCTGTTGATATTGCATATCAGAATGCTGAAAGAAACGGCATTGATAAATCGGTATATCGTGTCTTTGCGGGTAACGTGTTAGCAGATAGCGAGTTGATTCAAAAAATATCTGATAAAAAGTATGAGGTAGTGGTTGCTAACATCGTTGCAGATGTTATTATTGCCTTAGCGGATATCGTGCCTGAATTAATAGCGCCGAATGGTATATACATAACTTCAGGAATTATAACAGACCGCAAAGAAGATGTAATTAATCGTTACAAAGAAAGCGATTTTGAAATTATAAACATTCGCGAAAAGGGCGATTGGGTTTCTATTGTTATGAAAAGTAAATAAAACTTAAAGGCTGCGACAAAATGCGTTGGCATTGTTTGTTGCACCTTTTTGTTAATTAAGGAGAATATAATATGAGAAAAAATAACGAACGAAAATACATAGGTCATCTGTCGCAGGTCGAAAGAATTGAAGAACACGTTTTAAAAGGCGGAAAAGGGGATGGAATGCGCCTTTTAGAAGTAAATAATGGTAATGGACTGCAGTTTACAGTTTCTTTAGACAGATGTGCAGATTTGTCTCGCTTAAGCTTTAAGGGAGTAAACTTTGGTTATTTTACACCTTGCGGATATGTAGCGCCGAGCTATTATGACGCAGAAGGCTTTGGCTTTTTAAAATCGTTTACTGCAGGATTTATGACTACCTGCGGATTCAACAACGTAGGCGGCCCTTGCGAAGCTGATGGAGAAAAATTACCACAGCACGGAACAATTTCAAACACACCTGCAGAAAATGTAAGCTACTGGACAGACGAAAAAGGTCAGCACATAATTGCAGATATTCGCCAGGCTCAGCTTTTTGGCAACCAATATTTATTAAGAAGAAAAATTGATTGCCCCAAGGGCGAAAACTATATTGATATAACTGATACGATAGTTAATGAAAGCGCTCGTCCGGCACCAATGATGTTATTATATCATTGCAATATTGGTTATCCGCTCTTAACAGAAGATGCGGAGCTGTACATCCCATCTGCCAAATGCGAGCCAAGTGGCGAGTGGGCAGCAAAAAACGTTGACACATGGAATAAAGTATTGCCGCCACAGGAAGGATTTGAAGAACAATGCTATTTCCATAAGGTAAAAGACGAAAAAAGGAAAAGCTTTGGTGCAATATTTAATCCGGAAGAAGGTATGGGTGTTGCTATTGAGTTTGACACAACTGAGCTTGATTGTTTAACCGAGTGGAAAATGATGGGCGAGATTGAGTATGTAATGGGTATTGAACCAGGCAATTCATATCCAATAGGAAGAGCCAAGGCTAAAGAAAACAACACACTAAAAATGCTTGCTTCGGGCGAAGAAAAAACAGTAAAATTAAGAGTGCGTATTATCGAAAATGAAGAACAGGCAAATGCATACAAATCAAAAATAAATTAATATGTAAAAAGAGTGCAGATTTTATCTGGCACTCTTTTAAGTTTTGAAATTTTTATTATTTAATATCCACGCATATTTCCGCGCGACCAGTTCATTCCCATACCTTGCTGCATGTAATTGTTGTTAGAGTTCATATCGTTTGCCCAAGTCTGCATAGACGCATCGTTACTGTTTTCAAAAGCCAGTCTTCCATTTTGTCTTAAGCGGCTTGCAGGTACCGTCGTTGTGTTAAAAAACGTGACAAACTTTACTGCATAAAGGTCACATACGATATAGCGGTCATCAATCGGGTCATAAAGACTTAAAAAATTGATGCCTGAGGAATATAAAATACCTTCACGTGTTTCTAATCTGTCTGTGCCAATCAAAAAGTCTACAACAACATATTGCCCCAAATTCTGAGAGAGTATTGATGCAAACGAGCCATAATAAACCTGACTGTTGCTTTGTGGGTCTGCAATTTCGCCTGCGCTATCTGAAGGATTTACATTTGCACGTCCGTTTGTATTTGGATTTACATTCATCATACCGTTTGGCATATGTATCACCATTCCTTTCTTTTTATGTTCTAAAATATGCATCAGTAGGATTGTAAAAACAATGCTTGCCTATTTTAATTAAAAAACTTCCTGTAATTCCCGGAAAGTTTTGACGGCATTGTGCTGTGTATGGGTTATAAAACCACAATGCCTGACCTAAAGGGCTTAGCCTGTTTCCTGCAATTGCCCATGCGGCAATATCCCAATGAATTTGTTCAGGATTCATATTAAACAAATTCTGAGCATTATATCTGCCGTTTTCTGTTTCGGAGGCGCAAACAAACTGTCCGGGCTGAAAAATAATTTTTCTTATACTGCCCTGACCAACTCGTGCATATTCGCCGCCCGGCGCATAAACTCTGTTCATAACCACAGATGCGACAGCACGCATTCCATTATCTCCTTCGCCTCCCGCTTCACATTTAATCAGCTTTGCCAGTAATTCCTGTTCGGACATTTTTTCACCTCCGTAATTTGCTGACAATAACATTATATGAGCAAAATTATAATGTTGTTACTGGCAAAATAAAAAATGCTTTTTCTATGATTTAAAATCATAGAAAAAGCATTAAATTTGATTAACTGCTTATTATTCAGTTTTATCTGTCATAAGTTCTTTTAATGATGTTGCAAGTCCTGCTAAACCCTGAATCTCAGACGGAATAATGATTTTTGTTGCTTTGCCGTCAGCTATTTTTTCAAACGCTTCTAAGCTTTTAAGTGCAACAACCGCTTCAGATGGTTTTGCTTCGTTTATCATTTTAATACCTTCTGCAATAGCCTTTTGCACCTCTAAAATAGCTTGCGCTTCACCTTCTGCTTCTTTTATATGTGCAACTCGCTGAGCCTCAGCACGTAAAATTTCAGATTCTTTTTCACCTTCGGCAACTAAGATTGCAGAACGCTTTTCGCCTTCTGCACGGAGTATTGACTCACGTCTTTCACGTTCGGCTTTCATCTGTCTTTCCATTGAATCCTGAATTTCACGAGGAGGTAAAATGTTTTTAAGCTCAACACGATTAACTTTAATTCCCCAAGGGTCAGTTGCCTCATCTAATATTGAACGCATTTTAGTGTTTATTAAATCTCTTGATGTAAGTGTCTGGTCAAGTTCAAGCTCGCCGATGATGTTACGCAAGGTGGTAGCAGTAAGATTTTCAATAGCTGAAAGAGGGGAGTCTACGCCGTATGTGAACAGTTTTGGATCAGTTATCTGGAAAAATACAACTGTGTCAATTTGCATAGTAACATTATCTTTTGTTATAACCGGCTGAGGTTTAAAATCCACAACCTGTTCCTTTAAAGATACTATTTTGGCAACCCGGTCAATGAACGGAATTTTAATATGAAGGCCTACGCTCCATGTCTGATTATATGCTCCTAAACGCTCTGTTACAAATGCGCTTGCCTGAGGAACAATTTTAATGTTAGTAATGAAAAGAAAAATTGCGATAACTACAATAGCAAGAAAAAAGTATAACATAACCTTAGTCCTCCTTAATATTATTTACTGATTCAACAATCAGTTTAACGCCTTTAATATCTTTAATGATTACATATTCATTTTCGTTAATTATTGAACCGTCTTTAGAGCGGGCGGTCCATAATTGTTCTAAAACACGAACCTGACCTTTCGCTTCTTGATTATTAATTGTCTGTGTAACGATTGCCTGCTCACCTATAACTCTGTCTGCATTAGTTCTTTCAGCTTTTTTATTAACTAATTTTTCAGATAGTGGTTTTGTAGCCAGGACTAAAATTCCTGATGCTGCGATAAAAATCAGAATCTGCAGCCAGAAAGCACCGCCAAAAATTGCTGCAATCATTGCTAAAATTGCGCCAATTGCAAACCAAATTGAAATTAGAGTAGTGGTTAATGACTCAGCTACAAAAAAAGCAATTGCTAAAATTAACCATGCTATTGCAACTCCGTTTGTTATAAACGCTTCCTGCATAAAAATCGCTCCTTTCATGTACGAATATAGTACATATTAATTATATCACATATTATAAAAAAATACCAGTATTTTTTTGTATTCAAATAAGTGTATTCGGTTAAACTTAAATATGAGGTGAGTGAGTGTGAAAAAATGGGGTTTATTGATTTTAACAGTTGTAATTTTATTATGTTCTTGTTCAAAAAAAGAAGATAATAAAGAACAAATTCCTGTTGAACTTAAAATGATAAAAAGTCATTTTTCTGCAATTTATAAACTTGCGCTCACAAACGATGAGTTTTTAGAAAAAAATGAAGAAAGTGCCGTGGTTACATCTTTAGATATTTCATCAGCTTCTGACTATGATAACAAGCAAATTATTAGTTTTGATAAAAATCACTATTATATAAAAGAATGTTTAAAGAGTATGGAAAATATAAGAGTAGTATTATCGGATGACGGTATAGAAAACTGGTTGATTAATGGTCTTGATAATACAGTAAACAGAATGGCTCATTATATGAATGTAAAAGACGAAGTCGAAACTATGCGCGCAGCAAATGATGGTATTTATATTATAAGTGCTATTTTAGAGCAGTATAATGGCAAAAACAAAACAGATATTTTAAAACTAGAGTATTGTTTAAATCTTATTGAAACAGAATCAAAAAATGAAGAAAAATTAAATAGCGCCGTAGAACTTACAAAAACATTAGTTCAAAAAATGAGAGCATCTGATGATGAAATTAAAAAAGATTGTGAGCAAATATTAAAAAGTCTTGAATCGATAAAATCTGCCTCAATGTATTCGGATGAACAATTGATAAGAATGAAGGTAGGAATTATCCGAGAAAAATTGAATAAAATTGCAGATTTAGAATAATGCTTTTAAAATATGCACAAACTATTTAAAACATATATAGGAGGAATTTTATTATGTCAAATGTAAAAAAGAATGACAGACCTTTAGCAGGGGTTATGTGTACAGTAACAAATTGTGAATATCACGGTGAGCATAACGAGTGCGATGCAACAAGTATAGAGGTGTGTACCTGCGATCCTGTGCAACAATGCTCTGTGCAGTGCAAAACATTTAAGCCTAAAGCGGGCAGATAAGTAAAAATAAAAAGTAAAGTTAAAAGAGAAGCTAAAAGCTTCTCTTTTTTTATGTTAAAAATAGAATACAAATGCCTATTCGCAGTTGACAAAACATTTAGTTAAATGGTATAATTTAATGGTATAGTGTTTTTTATAAAACCTAAAAGAAAAAGGTGATATTTTGCCGAAATTTTTTGTAAATAAAGAGGCTATAAACAATAACAAAGCTGAAATTTGCGGTGGTGATGTATCTCATATTGCTAAGGTTTTAAGATTACCGGTTGGTAGCGCAATAACTCTTTGCGATGGCGAGGGAACTGATTACGAGGCTGAAATTACCGAAATAAAAAAAGATGTAATTTTACTCGATATAATCAATGTTTGCAAATGCAATACAGAGCCAGACCTTAATGTAACGTTGTTTCAAGGTATACCCAAGGCATCAAAAATGGAATACATTATTCAGAAATGTACAGAGCTTGGTGTTATGAGTATTGTTCCTGTTATGACGAAAAGAACCGTTGTTAAACTTGAAAATGCACAGGCTGAAAAGAAAAAGCTTGAACGATGGAATAAAATAGCGGCAGAGGCTGTTAAACAATGTGGACGTGGGTGTATTCCAAAGGTTTGTGACGTAACGGACATCAAGAATATTTCGGCTAAAGATTTTGATTTGTTTTTAGTTGCGTATGAAGAAGAAACAGATATCTCGCTTAAATCCGTTCTTAAAAGTAATGACAAAGCTAAAAATATAGGTATTTTAATAGGTCCTGAAGGTGGTCTTGAAAAAAGCGAGGTTGAGTATTTGATAAAATCAGGTGCCAAAAGTGTAACCTTAGGTAAACGAATTTTAAGAACCGAAACAGCAGGGCATACAGTTTTAACAGCTGTATTATACGAGCTTGACGAACTGGAATAAATTAGTTTTTTAAAATTTTTACTATATACAATTTAGGAGAGTGTTATTATGACAAAAGAAATTACAAAAGAAAGAAAAGAGCAACTGTCTAACAGACTGGTACTCAACTTTGGCATTTTGCTTGCTGCAGCGCTTATTTTACTTTATGTAAATAACGCATTAAGAAGTGGCGGAGTATATGCAAGTGTTACTTATACTGTATTACTTATACTTGGTATCATCGGTGCAATTGGTGCAATCGGATTTTTCATTTTAGGAAAAGTTAAAAATTCTAAACTTAAAAATTACAGTGCGATTTTCCTTGGCGATTTTGTTATTTGCGCAATGCTATATGCTGCAAAGCTTTCGTTTATTCCTGGCTATGGCAATATCGAAGCTGTAATTGCTGTATATGTTGCAATGGCTGTTTACTTTATCGTAATGGCTATTTATACAAGTATTGTGGTTAACAAACCTATTGCTAAAGAAAATGAAGTAATTGATACAAAATCAAAACGCAAAGGCAAGAAAAAAAGAAAATAATAAAATAGTTTTTACAAAGGAGATTTAATTAGATGTTTGATTTAGAATGTGTAAGAAACATTGACCCTGAAATAGTAGAGGTCATAGAAAAAGAAGTAGATCGTCAGAATCGTAATATTGAGCTTATTGCATCAGAAAACTGCGTAACACCTGCAGTTATGGCTGCAATGGGTTCTCCGCTTACAAATAAATATGCTGAAGGATATCCTGGCAAACGTTATTATGGCGGATGTGAGATTGTAGACGTTGCTGAAAGCCTTGCAATTGAACGTGCTAAAGAGCTTTTTGGTGCAGAGCACGCAAATGTTCAGCCGCACTCTGGCGCACAGGCAAACCTTGCTGTATTTTTTGCAGCACTAAAGCCTGGTGATACTGTACTTAGCATGAACTTGTCACACGGCGGTCACTTATCACATGGTAGTCCTGTAAATATTTCAGGTAAATATTTTAACATTATTCCTTATGGAGTAAGTGAAAAAACTGAAATGATTGATTATGACGAAGTTCGTCGTCTTGCACTAGAAAATAAACCTAAGCTTATCTTAGCTGGCGCAAGTGCATATTCAAGAACTATCGATTTCGAAAAATTTGCAGAAATTGCAAAAGAAGTCGGCGCATATTTTATGGTAGATATGGCACATATTGCCGGTCTGGTTGCAGCCGGCTTGCATCCAAATCCTGTACCATATGCTGATTTTGTAACAACTACTACACATAAAACTCTTCGTGGACCTCGTGGCGGTTTAATTTTGTGCAAAGAAGAACACGCACAAATGATAAACAAAGCTGTATTCCCAGGAATTCAGGGTGGTCCACTTATGCACGTAATTGCTGCAAAAGCAGTATGCTTTAAAGAAGCGTTAAGCGATGAATTTAAAGAATATCAGAAACAGGTTGTTAAAAATGCAGCAGCTTTATCAAAAGCACTTACTGATGAAGGATTTAAAATTGTATCCGGCGGCACAGATAACCATTTGATGCTCGTTGATTTAACAAATATGGACGTAACCGGTAAAGATGCAGAGAAAATGTTAGATGAAGTTCGTATTACTGTAAATAAAAATACCATTCCTCTTGAAACTAAAAGTCCGTTTGTAACCAGCGGTATCCGTATTGGAACACCTGCATCTACAACTCGAGGAATGAAAGAAGACGATATGGTAGAAATTGCAAAACTAATTAAAATGACTTTATCAGATTTTGAAGCAAATAAAGCTGAGGTTGCAAAACGTGTAGAAGCGCTTTGCTCAAAATATCCGCTTTATCGCTAATTTAATAGGTTAAAAATATTAAGGAGGAATTTATATGGCAAAAGCAATGTCTGAATATTATAATGCATTTGGTGTTTTTAAAAAGAAATTATCCAAAAGGCTAAACGATGATGATGTAGCATCTCTTAAGCTTGCAGGTATAGCATCGGGTCTTCTGCTTATGTCATTTATTCCCGATTTCACTAAAAAATTAAGAACGTTGCTTTTAATTTTCAGTATTATATTGATAATCCCTACTATAATTAAAGCAATAAAATTGATACGTGATATGGTAAAATAATATTATTAATTATGAAACAGCAAGTGCTAACACTTGCTGTTTTTTCTATATATTTTTGTTTACAAATAAACTAATTTATGATATACTATATTTTGGTATATAGGATATTTTATATGTATTTTTAAGAGGTGTTTTAATGCGTAAATTTTTATTGATTTTTTTGATGTTATTTTTTTGTTGTAATGTAACCGCATATGCCGAAACACCCAATTTAAAAATGACTTTTACTCAAAATGATTCAAACTATTCTGTTAGCATATCAATAAATGGTAATCCTGGCATTTGTGCAGGCTCGTTTGAAATTGAGTATGATAGCACGGCATTTAAAATAAGTAATTTGGTTAAAGGCAATGTCATAAATAATGCCATTTCGGTTGTCAATGAAAATTATAAAGAAAATCAGGCAAAAGTTACCTTTATGTCACTTTCGCCAATCGGTGAAAACGGCATGATAATAAGCTTTGATATGTCGCCTGAAACTGAAAATGCATATACAAAAATAGAGATTAAAAACTTATTACTAGCAGATGCAAATGAAAATCCAATAGCTTGTGATATATCGAATATTG
>JAFQAG010000276.1 GCA_017416985.1 Clostridia bacterium | reverse complement strand
GTCTGATTTCTTCTCATGGTTTGGATGGTAAGCCTTTAAGGTAAAATAAAAGTAAAAAGCAAACAAGGAAGTGTAGCAAAAGCTACACTTCCTTGTTGTTTATATTTGTTTGTTCAAATTCTTTAATGTGTACTGTATGCGTTGTTTCTTCTTCCTGCTCTTGCGGTATTTTAGCATTTGCTAGCATCATTTTTATTCTGTTTTGCTGATTTACCTCGCTTGCACCAGGGTCATAGTCAATAGCAATTAAATTTGCCATTGGATGCTTTGCCTTTATTTCGTTCATCATTCCTTTTCCTGCGATGTGGTTGGGCAGACATCCGAAAGGCTGAGCGCAAACAACGTTATATACGCCCTTTGATATAAGCTCTGCCATTTCGACAGTTAAAAGCCAGCCCTCGCCCATTTTAACTCCGTGATTTATATAATTGCCCGCAAGTCTTGTAGTATGTGAAAAATCCATTGGTGAGTCAAAAACTCCGTGTTTTTTAATTGCCTGTATCATATATTTTTGCTTTTTAAGGAAAAATTTATATCCTATTTTACTAGCTAAATATCCTAAAGCTCCGCCGCCATACAGCTTTTTGCTGACTATGCCGTTATATAAGCTGTACATACAAAAATCCATAAGACCGGGCACAACTGTTTCTGCTCCTTCAGCACGCAGAAAATCCTCTAAATGATTGTTGCCCATAGGTGAGTATTTTACATAGATTTCTCCGACTATGCCGACCTTTATCTTTTTTTCTTTTGTTTTTGGAATGGCATCAAAATCACGTAATATGTGAGTAAAGGACTTTTTAATTTTTTTATAGCTTATTATTTTTTTGCCAGACCAGCTTCCGATAATTTTGTCTGTCCATTTTTGCACAACTCGGTCAGTATCTCCGCTTTTTATTTCGTACGGCTTGCATTGGTTGTATAAAAGCATCAAAAAATCGCCAAGCTCTGCGGCATAAACAAATTTTATTGCTAAGGGCAGAGTCATTTTAAAGCCCGGGCTTTCGTCTAAACCGGCAAAATTAAGCGAAATTACGGGCGCGTTTTCAAATCCGCTCTTTTTTAAAGCCTTTCTCAAAAGAAATATATAGTTCGATGCTCTGCATCCGCCGCCTGTCTGTGTAATCATAAGCGCAGTTTTATCAGGGTCATACTTGCCGCTTTTTAATGCATCTATAAACTGTCCTATGACCAAAAGAGCAGGATAGCAGGTGTCGTTATGTACATATTTCAAGCCTTCTTCGACAACAGAGCGCGATTCATTTGTTAATAATTCTGCTTTATATCCGTGCTGGCGCAAAACCTGAGCCATTAGGGCAAAATGTATAGGAAGCATCATAGGAATCAGAATCGTGTGCGTTTTTTTCATTTCTTCAGTAAAAACAGGATAATTTTTTTCGCTATCCATCACACATCACGCTCCTTTTTGTTGTTTTTGCGCTCGTCTATTGCGCCTAAAAGGCTTCGGATTCTTATTTTAACTGCACCTAAATTATCAATATCGTCAATTTTAAGTTGAGTATAAAGTTTGTCGCCTTTTTCTAAAATATCTCTTACCTCGTCGGTCGTAACTGCATCTAAGCCGCAACCAAATGATACGAGCTGAACAAGCTCGCAGTTTTCGTTCTGGGTGCAATATTTTGCCGCATTATAAAGACGGCTGTGATATGTCCACTGATTAAGCACGTTTACCTTTTGAGGTGCGACTAAGTCTGCCACGCAGTCCTCTGATACGATAACAATGCCAAACGAGCTTATCATTCTGTCTATACCGTGATTTATTTCAGGGTCTATGTGATAAGGTCTGCCAGCTAAAACAAAAACCTGCTTGTCGTTCTTTTTAGCATATTCTAAAGCCTTGGCGCCTTCACTTAAAAGCTCAGCTTTCCATTTATCATATGCACTGTAAGCCACATTTGCTGCTCTTTTAATTTCCGATAAGGTTATGGAGCTGTCCTTTTCTTTAAAAAATTCATATGCTTTTTTTACAAAATCCTTTGGTCTGTGCAGTCCGAAATAAGGATACCAGAAATTGACCTTAGAAAGCTTTTCAATGTTTGCACGCAAAAGCTCAGGATAATACGCAACAACGGGGCAATTATAGTGGTTATCGCCCTTGCCCTCGTCGAAGTTATAGGTAAGGCAGGGATAAAATATGGTATCAATTCCTTGCTCTAACAGTGTTTCAATATGTCCGTGGACAAGCTTTGCAGGATAGCAAACCGTGTCAGATGCAACCGAATATCTGCCTTTTTTATATGTATCTTTAGATGCAAAGCCAGAAAAGACAACCTCATATCCTAAGTCTGTTAAAAAAGCGTGCCAAAAAGGTGCATTTTCATACATATTAAGTCCTAGGGGAATGCCTATTTTTCCTCTTTTGCCCGAAACAGAAACAAGGTTTTCTAATCTTTTGCGCTTATATTCATAAATATTCGGCACTTCCTCAGCTTTTCCCTTTCCTAAGGGGCGTTCGCATCGGTTGCCCGATATATGCTTTTTGCCATCAGAAAATGTAATTACAGTAAGACTGCATTTGTTGGTGCAAATACCGCAGTTTGCCGCTTTTGCGCTGTGAGTAAATGCCTCAAGCTCTGAAAGACTCATAATAGAAGATTCGCCTTTAGAGTGTGCTTTAGCATAAAGTGCTGCGCCGTATGCGCCCATAAGACCAGCGATAGTTGGGCGAATTACCTCTTTGCCCAGTTCCTGTTCAAAGCTGCGTAAAACGGCATCGTTATAAAACGTTCCGCCCTGAACGACTATTTTTTCGCCCAGCTCATCGGCACTGTGCGCACGAATTACCTTATAAATTGCGTTTTTTACTACGCTCATCGAAAGTCCTGCCGAGATGTCTTCAACCCCTGCGCCCTCTTTTTGAGCCTGCTTAACCGATGAATTCATAAAAACGGTACAGCGTGAGCCTAAATCGACAGGATTTTTTGCAAAAATACCCCTTTGAGCAAACTCGGCTACGCTATATCCCATTGATTTTGCAAAGGTTTCGATAAATGAGCCGCAACCAGACGAGCAGGCTTCGTTGAGCATTATGCTGTCAATGGAATCGTTTTTAACTTTAAAGCATTTTATATCCTGACCACCAATGTCTAAAATAAAGTCAACATCGGGGCAAAAGTGGCGTGTTGCAGTAAAGTGAGCCATTGTTTCAACAATTCCCATATCAATACGGAAGGCGTTTTTAATAAGCTCTTCGCCATAGCCTGTAACAACACCTGAACAAATTTTAATTCTGTCATTACAAATGTGATAAAGATTAATAAGCTGTTCTTTTACAATATCTAAGGTGCTGCCACGATTTGAATCGTAAAAATGATATAAAAGCTCTGAATTTTCGCCTATTAAAACAAGCTTTACGGTAGTAGAGCCGCAGTCTATTCCCAAATACGCATTTCCGCAGTATTCATCAATCGGCACAGTTTTAACCGATGCCTTTTTATGACGCTGGCAAAACTCTTCATATTCGTCGCTGCTGTTAAATAAAGGTTTTAAATATCTGCTGTTTGTAACTTCGTTTGTAGTATCTTCGATTCGTTTTATTAAATCATCATAAGAAAACAGTTTGCTGTTTTCTTCAGCATAAAGAGCCGCACCTATCGCAACCGCAAACTGACCAAGTTCAGAAAATATTGCATTTTCTTCAGTTAGATTTAAGGTTTCGACAAATCGTTTTCTTAGACCGTGAAAAAAGTGCAGAGGTCCGCCTAAAAAGGCAATTTTGCCCTCTAAGCGTCTGCCCTGAGCTAAGCCTGTTATTGTCTGGTCAACCACGGCCTGAAAAATACTTGCGGATATATCTGCTTTATCTGCACCTTGATTTAATAGCGGTTGGATATCGGATTTTGCAAAAACTCCGCAACGTGATGCAATAGGATAGAGCTTGGTGCTTTGTAGGCTTAATTCGTCCATCTCATCTAAAGACAGATTTAAAAGAGTTGCCATCTGGTCAATAAATGCACCTGTTCCGCCTGCGCAAGAGCCGTTCATTCGCTCTTCTAAGCCGCCTGTAAAGAACAGAATTTTGGCGTCCTCGCCGCCTAATTCAATTACAATATCTATGTCGTCGGCGTAGCTTTTAATTGCCTTACTTGTTGCAAAAACCTCCTGAACAAACTCGATATTTGCGCTTTTTGCTACACCAAACCCTGCCGAACCGGATATCGCAACGGCAAACAAGCGGTCACCAATCGCATTTTGCGCTCGCTTTAAAATCTCTAAAGCCTTGCTGCGCACCTGCGAATAATGCCGCTCGTAATGTTTAAATATAATTTCTCCGTCGTCTGTAACAACGACTTTAACTGTTGTTGAGCCAATATCTATGCCTACATTTAAGCTCACTTGTTAACACCTCTTATATGCCAGAAAATACAGAATTCTTATTACCAAAGATGCTCATCGGCAATTTCAGAAAAGTCACCATCAGAAAATCCAACGCTTGCCAATATCTTTTCAGCAGCAAGATAAGTATCAGTATATTCGTTATGTGAATCAGAACCATAGGTTACAGGTATGCCCATTTCAAAAAGCTCACGTAAAAACTCGGCATACTGTATACGGAATTTTTCGCTTGCTTTTGGTGAGCATAAAACGCCGCTGTTACACTCTACATATTTTTTATTTTCTTTAAGAGCAGCGGCAATGTCCATATTCATAGAATGCGGAATGACAGAAAAATCCTCATACCAGACAGCCTTGCCGTTGTACCAGGGATGACCGAGGATAGTTACTCTTTCATCACAGGCAAGCCACATTTGCTGACGATACCATTCTTTAATCATAGCGCTGACATCAGGCGCAAGCTGTTTTGCATGCGGTACATCCACTCTCCAATGTGCCGCACCGATTGCATAGCGTACACCGTAACTAATCAGTTGCTCTTTTGTTTGTGCAAGCTCTATTTCATAGGGATTATTCATAACAGGCGGAACGTAGCCTTCGCGTGTGCCTGTTTTTTCGATATAGTCAAACTCTGGTTTTTCAATCGGTGTAAGCTCAACGCCTAACACTACCTCAGGATGAGTTTTAAAAAATTCTTTTACACTTGTAACAGAATTTTTTAAATCAGATAAAAATTTTTCATCATTAAAATTAGCGTGGTCGGTAATTCCTATCTTTTTAAATCCGAATTCTTTTGCGTTTTTTGCAATTTCATTAAGTGAAAGCGATGCATCATAAGAACTTTCGGTATGTATGTGCCAATCAGACTTTATAATCATAATCAAACCTCTTAAAATTTTATGTATTCTTATTCAGGGAAATTAATTATTACAGCAGCTACAACCTTTGCCATTTCTGCTATTGAAGAAATCCTTGCTTTTTCGTTTAATGTGTGGCAGCCGCTGCCTTCTATACCGATTGAATCGACAGTCGGTATTCCTGCCAAAGACGGATATGCGCTGTCTGCTCCGCCTGGTGTTTCTGCCATACCAAAGGGGCGAATACCAACTTGCTTGCATATGTCATTAATAATATGAACAAGATTTTTATTCTTATCATCAGGTTCCATAGGAAGTCTGGTGCTTATTTGTTCTGCTTTTGAATTTGTACCCTCTACATATGATGTTTCTACTATTTTTTTAAACTTTTCGTCAGCTGTTTTCTTTTGCTGCATATTTTTGAAACGGTACTCAACAAACAATTCACACATATCGCAAACTATATTTGTTGCCTCTCCGCCACTTATTATTCCGCAGTTAAAAGTGATAGAATCATTGTCGTTGCCCTTTTCAAACTCTATAATTTTGTGGGCAGCCTCTTTTATTGCACTTGAACCATTTGTGCATAAGCCTGCATGAATTTTTTTGCCGTTTATAGTTATTTTATAAGCGGTTATTCCCTTTCTTCCGATAGTAAGACAACGGTTAGAGTCAATATTTTCAGCATTTAAAAATGCGGCACTGCCTTTTGCCTCTTCGACCATAAACTCAAGTGTTTTATGGTCTGATAAGTAAGAATTAACCTCTTCATCGCTTTGCAGTATAAGCTTTACCGGTCTTTCGTCATAGTCGCAGGCTTTTAAAGCCTCCATAACCAGAAGTTCTACGGCAATATTACCCTTGCAATCGTTAACACCCGGTCCGTAAACGTAATCGCCTTCGATTTTAGTAGGCGGATACCCAAAAATACCTTTTTTATGAACGGTATCCATATGTCCCGAAAGAGAAATCTGTTTCTTTTTTCCTGTGGGGTTATATGTAAACGAATAAACATTACCTGCTTTTTCAAATTCTCTTTTTTTAATTACATAGCCCATGTTCTCTGCAATAGAAGAAAAGTATGCACCAACTTTATCAACGCCCTCTTTGTTTTCGGTTTTACTTTCAATATTGCAGGCATCGACGAGTACATTTAAATATTTGCCAGATAACTCATCAATTTTATCAAACACTTTTTTAGTAAGTTCGTTCATTTTATCACCTTATTTTATATTGCATAATTGCAGAAGTGAGTTTCCGAGCTGCACGAGGAAAATTTCGCATGTGCAATAAATTCCTGCAGAGCATATAATAAACACAGTTATTCATTTATTATAACACACAAGTTTAAAAAAGTCTATCGCATATTTTTATGTTTTTTTAACAATACTATCTAAAAAACCGCTAACAAACGGCTTTTCATTCTTTTGTGAACAAGGTGTAAATTATGAATTACGTTACTGAAAAATCAGATTTTATTTTTATTTTTCCGATAGGTGCGGCAGGATACTCTCTTTTAGAGGTGCTGTGGAGAGGCTATACCCATTGGACAATGGCATTAGTGGGAGGCTTGTGTCTTTGCATTTTATACTCGGTGTTTGGCAAATATAAAAAAGCAGGCATAATTAAAAAATGCCTACTTTGTGCTGCTTTAATATGTGCTGTTGAATTTATATCAGGATGCATAATAAACCTTGTTTTTAAACTGAACGTGTGGGATTATTCGCATCTTCCGTTTAATATTCTGGGGCAAATTTGCCTGCCTTATTATCTTTTGTGGCTGCTTTTGTGTTTGCCGTTATATAGCTTGTGTATGCTCTTGTCTAAGTGGATTCGCAGGCTTTAATTTATTTTTTAAGCCAGTCAATAACGTATTCAGTCCACTTTGCGCAATCAGGCGAAAGTGCCTGAGGACAGTCAAGGTTGACATATGGCTCTGCAATAGACTGACCGTGACCTCCAAATGGAAATACGTGCAATTCAAACGGAATTTTATGTTCTCTTAAAGCCGCCGCAAACAAAAAGCTGTTTTCAACAGGTACGCCTTCGTCGGCTGCAGTATGCCATAAAAATGTTGGCGGAGTAGTATCGGACACCTGTTTTTCTAAAGATAAAAGCTCACGCAGAGATTCATCACCGCCTGATAATGCCTGAAAAGAGCCTTCGTGTGCCTTTTCACCCGTTGTGATAACAGGATAGCACAAAATAAGACGGTTGGGGCGATAAAGTTCTTTTTGAAGTCCTGTAATTTCGGATAAAAACGGCTTATCCCAGAACACGCCGAGCGATGCGGTAAGATGTCCGCCTGCCGAAAATCCGCATACACTTATGTCGTTAGCATCAACTCTCCATTCTTCAGCGTTCTGGCGAATCATTGCAACGGCACGTGCCAAATCTTCGACAGGGTCAGTATATTTTTCAGGATTTACTCTGTACCATACAACAAAGGTGTGGTATCCTGCCGCTGCAAACTTCATTGCAACCGGCTCTGCCTCTCGCTCAGAAACGTGCGTATATCCGCCACCCGGAACGATTACAACGGCGCCACGCGTTTTGTCTTTTTCGCCTATCTGATGCAAAACATATGCATCCATACAAGGATAATCCTTATTTTCATACAGGCTTATTCTTTTAGTTAACATAATATTCTCTCCCTTTATAAAATAAATACCGCAGCTATTTGCTGCGGTTTAGTTCATTTGATTTCAAGTTTTGAGTCAACAACTGTAATTTCGATGTTTTTCGTTAAAAGGTCAGCATAGCTGAACGAAATGGTTCTGCCTGTGTCGGCAAACTCAGAAATGCTGTCTAAAATAACAATGAAAATTGACGGATAGGTCGCAGAAATAACACCCTGCCGAACAATTACACGTTTCCTTCCCTTTTTAGCCGTCAGTTTAATTCTTTTTCCAATATTTTCAGTAAGTAGTGTTTTAACCCGTTCGATATCGCCCCGTTCAATCATTGGACGCTCACAGCCCTTCGACAATACTTTATTTTATATTACCATAATATATATATTATGTCAAGTATTTTCAAATAAATTGCGTTGGTTACTGGACAAGGCGCTATATTTATGATATAATACTTTATTATTTATATTATAAGGATGTGCTGGTATGAAACTGTGGGGCGGACGTTTTGGAAAGGCAACTGACGCTTTGGTAGATGATTTTAATTCTTCAATCCGTTTTGATGCCCGTATGTATAAGCAGGATATTTTAGGCTCGGTTGCACACGCAAAAATGCTGGGCAAATGCGGTGTTATTTCGGAAGAAGATGCCAAGTTGATACAAAAAACCTTGCTCGAAATTTTAGCAGATATTGAAGACGGCAAGGTTGAATTTAAAATAGATGCAGAAGATATTCATATGAATATCGAAACAATTTTGATTGATCGCATTGGTGATGTAGGCAAGCGCCTGCATACAGGTCGCAGCCGTAATGACCAGGTTGCGCTTGATATAAGAATGTATCTGCGTGACGAAATTGACGAAATGTCGGCTCTTTTAAAAGAAACCATGAGCACAGTCGTAGCTTTGGCAGACGAGCATTCTGGTACTATAATGCCGGGCTATACACATCTGCAAAAGGCACAGCCTGTAACCTTCGGGCATCATATGATGGCATATTTTGAAATGATGAAGCGTGACCTTAGCCGTCTTTCAGACTGTCGCAGTCGTATAAATGTTATGCCGCTTGGTGCAGGCGCACTTGCAGGCACAACATATCCGCTTGACCGTGAATTTGTAGCAGAAGAGCTTGGCTTTGATTCTGTAACACACAACTCGATGGATTCTGTAAGCGACCGTGATTTTATAATTGAGCTTATTTCATGCCTTTCTATACTTATGATGCATCTTTCGCGTTTTTGCGAAGAGCTTATTTTGTGGTCGAGTAACGAATTTTCGTTTGTCGAAATGGACGACAGCTATTCCACCGGCTCTTCTATTATGCCGCAGAAGAAAAATCCTGACGTGGCAGAATTGATTCGCGGAAAAACAGGTCGTGTATATGGCAGCTTATTTACAATTTTAACTGTTATGAAATCGCTTCCGCTTGCCTATAATAAGGATATGCAGGAAGATAAAGAGGCGGTATTTGATGCAATTGACACCATAAAGCTTTGCCTGCCCGTATTTACCAATATGATTCGCACAATGACTGTGCGTAAGGACAATATGTTATCCGGAGCCAAGGGTGGCTTTACGAACGCAACTGATGTAGCTGACTATTTGGTAAAAAAAGGAGTTCCATTCCGTGAATCTCACGCAGTTGTGGGCAAAATGGTTGCAATGGCGATTGAAAAAGGCAAAGCATTAGACGAGTTTACTATGGACGAGTTTAAATCCTGCTCTGCTTTGATTGAAGAAGATATTTATGATGCAATATCAATGCAAACCTGCGTAGATGGAAGAGATTTAATCGGCGGAACGGCTACTGCACGTGTGCAAAAAGAGGTTTTAGAGGCAAAAGAATATCTTAAATAATTAAAATAAAAAGTTAGGCTCTTCGGGGCGTTATCATATCAATTACTAAACCAAAATTTTCAGAAAGAGGGTTTACCATGAAACAAGACATGATTGTAATTTTAGACCTTGGCAGTGAACTTAACACAATGGTTGCACGAGCTGTTCGTGCTTTGGGTGTTTACAGCGAAATATATCCGCACGATATTACTGCGGACAAGCTTAAAGCTATGCCAAACGTTAAAGGAATTATCGTAAACGGCGGACCGAACAACATTGTTGACGGCGAAAAGATTTTTGTATCAGATGAGGTATATAATCTTGGTATTCCGGTTATGGCAGTAGAACACGATGCAGCTAAAACCGATAATAAGCTGGCAAAATGGCCTGATGATGAGGAACAGGTTAAAGAGCTTCTAAAGCCGTTTGTATTTGATATCTGTAAATCAGAAGCAAACTGGAATATGAAAAACTTTGTTGCTGACCAGATTGAACTTGTTAAAAAGCAGGTTGGCGACAAAAAAGTATTGCTTGCTCTGTCCGGCGGTGTTGACTCATCGGTTGTTGCGGCACTTTTAATTAAGGCTATCGGCAAAAACCTTACCTGTGTGCATGTTAACCACGGTCTTTTACGTAAAGGCGAGCCTGAACAGGTTGTAGAGGTTTTCCGTAATCAGCTCGATGCGAACCTTGTTTATGTTGATGCAAGCGAGCGCTTTTTAGGAAAGCTCAAGGATGTTGCAGATCCGGAAGAAAAAAGAAAAATTATCGGTGCAGAGTTCATTCGTGTATTCGAAGAAGAAGCTCGTAAGCTTGAGGGTATAGATTTTCTGGCACAGGGCACAATTTATCCTGATATCGTTGAAAGTGGAACAAAAACCGCAAAGGTTGTTAAATCTCATCATAACGTTGGCGGACTTCCTGAAGATATGCAGTTTGAACTGGTTGAGCCGCTTTACTATCTGTTTAAAGACGAGGTTCGTGCCTGCGGTATAGAGCTTGGTCTTCCTGACAATATGGTATACCGTCAGCCGTTCCCTGGTCCTGGTCTTGGTGTTCGTTGCTTAGGCGCAATCACCCGTGACAGATTAGAGGCAGTTCGTGAATCCGATGCAATTTTGCGTGAAGAATTTGCGAACTATGGTCTTGACAAAAAAGTATGGCAGTACTTTACAGCTATTCCTGATTTTAAATCTGTTGGTGTACGTGATAACGCACGTAGCTTTGAATATCCGGTAATTATCCGTGCGGTAAATACTGTTGATGCAATGACTGCAACAATAGAACCTATCGAATGGGAAATTTTAAATAAAATTACAAAAAGAATAATTAACGAAGTTCCCGGCGTAAACCGTGTTTGCTATGACTTAACACCGAAGCCGACTGGAACGATCGAGTGGGAATAATACAAATTTAAACTATTTTGATTTATTTTGCAGACAGTTATTTTAGCTGTCTGCATTTTTGTTGTATTATCTATATTATTTGAAATTTTAGTATCATTGTAAAAAATGAGTTTGATAGGCTTATTCCCATACTTGCCAAGCAACAAGGGGTTACAGAAAAATTAAAGGCTGAAAATCAACTCAAATGGGTAGGTTTGATGAATAACATTAAAGCACAGGTTGAAGAAATAATTTATGCTGAAATCGTGTATGTGAGATAATATAAGATTTTAGCTTGCTTTATCACTGCTTTTATCATACGATATACATATAAAAATCAACAAAGAAAACGGCGTGAAAATACGGAGGATTGACATACGCTGTCTTTCCTCCGTTATTTGTTTTAAAGTTAGAATTTTCTGCCGTATTCACTTTTGAGAATATCTGCAATTTCTTCCGGGCTTTCTTTACAATCATTAGCTAACCACATTTTCAGCACAGCATTAAGACCATTTTTGAAAAATTCTATGTGATAGCCAATATGCTTCATATCAAAATGTTTTTGAGCCATTTCAGTGTCAAGGCCGATAACATTCATATTGATATTTCCTATTTTGAAATAGGTTTTATAAAAAAGCTGATTTTCCTTTATGTGATAAAACAACCGTGTAAAATCATTGCATCTTGTTTTGGTTTTTATTTCGTTTGCATACAGTGATAAAAATTCTTCTTCAAGATGTTTACATACTTTGTCTGCGAGGTCATATATGTCGATAAAGTTTGAATAAAATGTACTTCTGTTCAACCCGGTGATTTTGCAGATTTCGGAAACGGAGATATTGTCAAGCTCTTTTATTTGCAATAACTCTATGAAAGCCTTTTCTATTTTGCTGACACTTTCTTTTCTTCTTTTATTGTTTGCTGTATTCATAATATCCTCCATTAAACCAACAAATGTTGTGAAATTGATGATTGTTTTTTAATTTCAATTATATTATACTATAATTACATTAAAAACACAACTGTTGTTTTAATAAAAATTGATTTTTGGAGGTTTCCAGATGAAAAAAAGTAATTTTGTAGCACTTGTGTTAGGAACAATAAGCGGAGTGTTGTTTGCACTTGGAATGTGTATGGCTCTTTTGCCTGAATGGAACGCATTTAAGCCGGGTGTTATATTTGGCGCAGTTGGTATAGTGTTAGGAATTATAACCCTGCTTGTTTGGCGTAAAATGGAAAACAAAGCACCGATTAAGGTAAGCGGTAAAGGTGCCGGCATAGTTGTTCTTGCCATTATCGGAGCTTTGACATTGGGTGTAGGTATGTGCTTCTGTATGGTATGGGAAAATATCATATTGGGTACAGTTATCGGTCTTGTGGGAATTATAGCTCTCTTAATGCTTATACCTATAACAAAAGGTATTAAGTAAATGAATATCAAAAATCTGCTGAGAAGCGGCAGAAAACAAATATTGCAAATAGCATTGTTGAGTCTTCTGTTTAACAGTATCTATGCCTTTGGAAATTTTGCTCTCGGAATTTGGACCAAATCATATTGGTTTTTAACGATGGGAGCATACAATCTTATTTTAGCAATAATGCGTTTTTCGGTTGTGATGTCTGGCAGAAGAAATGATAAAAATGTTTCCGAGAATTTTATTCAAAGATTTATCGGAGTAATGATTGTTTTGCTTGGCTTTGTATTAAGCTGTAGTGTATATTTAAGTATCAATTTTGATGTTGCACATAAGTTTCACGAAATTATAATGATAACAATAGCAACATATACATTTACTAAAATTACATTTGCAATTATAAACTATGTAAAAAGAAACAAGTTCAATTCACATGTCATATCTACGATTAGATGTATAGCATTATGTGACGCAACAGCGGCCATATATTCTATGCAGAAATCAATGCTCATTTCGTTTGAGGGAATGACGAACAATGATATTCATTTGATGAATACCTTAACGGGAATAGGCGTTGTTATCATTGTAATCGTGCTTGGTGTGTTATTGATAAAAAAGTCAAAAAAGGAGATTAAAAATGGCTAAATCAAAAATTGTAAAAGGTGTTCAGAAAATATCTGACGGAGTTGTAGAAGGATACAAGAAAATTGAAACAGGAGTAGTGGAAGGGTACAAGAAGATTGAAACCGGTGTTGTTGACGGTTACACCAAAATCGAAGATAAGTTTGTAGATGCCTTTTTAACCAAAGACGGTGAAACAGTTGAAGAAGCAAAGGAAAGATTAAAAGGGCAGTAATAAAATTTATGTAACGCAATAGAAGTCCATTTTTGCAGTCCGAATATAAAACCATTACCTTGATGTTTTTCGCGTGTTTTAACCGCATAAGATGGGCTATTTTAACCCTTATTGCGTGATAGAAGTGGAACGATAGAAGCAGATTTTGAGGGTGGGGAATATAAACTCCTTACCCTCGTTGTTTTTTACTAAAACAACCCCATAAAACAAGCTATTTTCAACCTTTATTGTTCCACTTGCAAATCAATTTGTGACACCAATGGTGACACTATTATTTGTGACAGCACTGCTGACACAATTTTTTGCACAGAACTTTAATAACTATTTTCGGCAAAGCACTTGAAATATTAGCTCGTTTATGGTATCATAATAAATGTCAAGAGGAAATATATGTGATACTTGGCGTGATACTATTTTGATACTAAAAAATTAAACAAAGCAAAAGAATATGGAGATTTGAGAGAAAAAACTTGAGTATTTCCATAAAATACTAAACAAATGTGTTTAGTATTAGAAAAACTTTGCCGAATGGGAGTAAGAAAAATTTAATTTATATTGTTTATTTTGCAGACAGTTATTTTAGCTGTCTGCATTTTCTGTATTATTCATATTATCATAATATTTCATAAAAAATTGTACTCAAGTATATTTTGAATGTAACACAAAAACAAAACAATAATATTGACATTGTTCTACTTGCGGTATACAATATAAGTAAATGAGGTGTTGAAATGGATATACTAACAATAAAAGAAGCAAGTTTAATGTGGGGAATTTCTGTAAGAAGAATTACCGTTTTGTGTAACGAGGGCAGAATTGCTGGAGCAAAGAAAATTGCAGGTGCTTGGCTTCTGCCGAAAGATGCAGAAAAACCCGCTGATGCAAGAATTAAATCAGGTAAATATACAGATTGGAGGAATAAATCAGATATGACATCTAAAAATTTTGAAAGTAATTTGAAAAATCTGAAAGGAACATTTGGGGTTGAAAATATGACTGTTAGCGAAGAAAGTATTAAAAACCTTAAAAGGATTGATAGTGGAAAAGTAAGCTATACAGATGTAATTGAAGAATTGAAGCTTAAATATATGCAGAGGGTGTAATTGTGTTTTCAAAATATGATGTTTATACGACTACACAATCAATCTATTGCTATCCCGATAGTAATGTGTTAAAAAACAAATTAAATATAAGAGATAACAAACTTCTTAAAACGGCTGAGGAAGAAATTACATTGATTAAGCAAATGGAACTTTTGAAAAATCCGGTTAAGGGTAATTTTTCAAAAGCACATCTTATGAATATACACAAGTTTATTTTTGAAGATATTTATTCTTTTGCCGGAAAAATCCGAAAAGAACAAATAAGTAAAGCAGATACATTGTTTTATCCACCGAACTTGATTGATAGAGAGCTTGATAAGGTATTTGCTAAGATAAAAGAGAAAAATATGCTCAAAGAAACTGACAAAGAAAAGGTTTTTGATAATTTAGCATATGTGATGGCAGAACTTAACATTATACATCCCTTCAGAGAAGGCAATGGACGTTCTATCCGTGAATTTATTCGCCTTATGGCGAAACGTATGCGGTATGACCTGAATTGGGG
>JAFQAG010000275.1 GCA_017416985.1 Clostridia bacterium | reverse complement strand
TATATACAACGCCTCTTTTCATAAAAAATTATACTATACATTAAAATAAAAGTCAAGAAACACCATTTTTGTACGGATATAAAATAAATTTTATAAAATCGGTATAAAAAATACAAGCATCTAATATAAATATATTGAAAATGCGCAAACTAATAAAAGGAGGCACTAACATTGGAAGGATACAATATATATGCAGATATTGCACAACGAACTCAAGGTGATATTTACGTTGGTGTTGTAGGGCCGGTACGTACAGGAAAGTCTACATTTATCAAAAACTTTATGGAACATATGGTTATTCCGGGTATAGACAACACATATTCACAAGAGCGTGCTAAAGATGAACTCCCACAAAGTGCTAGTGGTAAAACGATTATGACAACCGAGCCAAAATTTATTCCTAATGAGGCAGTAGAAATTTCGTTTGGCAGCAATGATTCTGCTAAAATGAGAGTGCGTATGATTGACTGTGTCGGCTACATAGTAAACGGTGCTCAGGGGCATTTAGAAGAAGATGCACCTAGAATGGTGCAAACACCTTGGAGCGATGAACCTATGCCCTTTGATATGGCTGCTGAAATAGGAACCAAAAAGGTAATTTGTGAGCATTCTACAATAGGTATTGTAGTGACTACTGACGGCAGTATTACAGATATCACTCGTGAGGATTACGCAGAAAGCGAAGCACGAGTAATTGCAGAACTTAAAGAAATAAACAAACCGTTTGTCGTGCTTTTAAATACTAAATATCCTGATAAGCCAGAAACCGAAGAACTGCGTATGTATTTAGAAAATTTATATTCAGTACCTGTTATAACATCTGACTGCGTTAATCTTACACCTAAGCAGATAAACGAAATTATGGAACGACTTTTATTACAGTTTCCTGTAAAAGAAATTGGCATTAACATTCCTAAGTGGATTGATGCATTAAACAGCGACCATTGGCTAAAAGCTGGGATATATGACTGTATATCATCGTCAATTCACGATGTTTATCGTATTTGCGACATCGAAAGTGTCTTATCTGCAGTATGCGAATATGATTTTATAAACAGCGCCGAAATATCTCAGATTGATTTAGGTTGCGGTACCGCTGTAATTGATATCTCAGTACCTCAAAGTCTTTTTTATTCAATTATTAAAGAGGTTTCAGGGTTTGACATTGATGGTGATGACAAGTTAATCACACTTTTGGGCGAAATGTCGAATGTAAAAAAAGAATATGACAAAATATCATATGCGCTTAATGAGGTTAAGCAAAAAGGATATGGAATTGTTACCCCAACACTTGATGAACTGCGTTTAGAAGAGCCTGAAATAGTTCGTCAAGGCAGTCGCTTTGGAGTAAAATTAAGAGCCTCTGCTCCATCTATACACATGATTCGTGCTGACATCGAAACCGAGGTGAGTCCTATTGTAGGAACAGAAAAGCAATCAGAAGAATTAGTCAGATATTTACTTGAAGAGTTCGAATCCGACCCAAAACAGATATGGCAATCAAATATTTTTGGAAAATCTTTGCACGAATTAGTAAATGAAGGCTTGCATAATAAGCTGTATTTAATGCCTGATGAAGCTCAGCTTAAATTGCAGGAAACCTTGCAAAAAATTATAAACGAGGGCTCAGGCGGATTGATTTGTATTATACTATAAAAAACAGTAATTTTAGAATATTAAGGACCCTGCTTTGCACTGGCAAAGCAGGGTCCTTATTTAAATAAATATTTTACTGAGCTATTTTACTATCATATGTGTTAAGTATAGGATTAAGATCTGCAAACGAAGACCATGTAAATACCTTATAATCTGACCACGAACCGATAAATGTAAATGCTTTCTTTATATTTTCACCTTTTTTAGCATTTTGAATCGGCAGTATCTGAATGTCTGCCATCGCACCACTTGCGTCATATACAGCACAGATTATATTAAATGAAAGACCGCTGTCTGTTTCACTTAAGTAATCTAAGTTGTTAAAATACTCAACATTTATGGTGTTGCCGTCTACACTTGTACCTGTCAAGAATAGCTCTTTTGCCATTGGCGAGTCAGGAGATTTATGAGTCTGTGAGTAGCTTTCTACTTTTACATCTGCATAAGACTCTACATCTGCAACACTGACAACATAATCTTTGCTAAATGGCAATGTTTCTTCAAATTTAAAGGTAAATTCTTTTGCAAGTACGTTGCCAGAAATGTCTTTTTTGCTTTCATCATACTCAACAGTATATTTAGCATCTCCAAATTTAATATTGCCAATTGTAGATGGTTTCATATACTGATTAAATGTGATTGTTGCAAATTCTGATTCTAGCAATACCTTTTCAACCTTTGGTGTTTCAGTAGATACAAGACCAACGTTTATATCAAGCTGCGGAGGCGGTACCGGGAGCCAGTCGCTGTATTTTGTTTCGTATCCGGCTTTTTCGAATTTAACTCTCCATATACCTGACTCAACATCCCATCTGTATGCACCATCAGCACCAGTAATTAACGGGTTTTGCTGTTCTGCTTCAGATGCATCCCAAACAATTGCATCAGCCTCATTAATGCTAGCATAGTCCTTAGTTCCATCTGCTTTTTCAGGAACTTTTTCAGAAGGTACATAATATATTGTTGCAGTAACACCTTCTAATCTGTTTTCGGTTACACCTTCATACACATAACCACTCGGGTCGATTAACCATCTTATTTTACATTCAGAACCAATTTTAAAGATTCCAAGAAGTTTTAATTCTTCGAAGTATTCTATATCATCATTAATTGTGCCCAATATGCAATCAAGAACCTGTGCAGGTGCCGAAACATTTTCTATACTTGATGCCGACAATACAATTGACGAAAGAACAAACATTTGCTTTTTAATATTAAGCTCTTCTGCTTTTTTAAGTGCTGTATTCATTTCATCCTGCTTGATATCAAGTAATCTTGCAGCATCAGTAAGAGCATCAGTATTAACGTTAATGTTATAAACATCTAAAATATCACCAGAATATTTATCGAGTTTTTCAAAGATGTCTGAAATCATTATATTTTCAAACATTGTTTCGTCAATGGCTTTCATAAAGTTCATTGTGTATCTTATTTTTTTGCCATTTGTCAAGTCATTAACATATAAAACTGCCTTACTTGCATCCGTGCAGTCAAAGTTTAATACATAATCATTATTGTTGTAAGTTACCGGATATGAATAAAAATCAACAATATCAGGACAAAGCTCCTCATTGGTCACGTAAGAGAAATCAACATCGACTGTTTCTGCTGTTATTTCAATCTCATCTCCGAATACTTCTTTTAATGCATCAGAAACCGAAACAGTTGCACTGAATGTTTCAGAAGTATAATCGCTTATAGATGGTCTGAATGACTCAGGTTCAAAGTCTAAATATGTAGCAACATCAGAAAGATTAATCTTGTCATTACTATTTTTCTTTGTATACTCTACTGTTAATGTTCCCGGAATATACTCACAGTCATTAGCAAAGAATCCTGATGTTACATATTTTTGTGAATATTCGCTCCATACAGCCTCTAAATATTCTTTTTTACCGCTTCTTGAGCTTACAACATAAACCTTATCAATGTTATCTCTCTGAGAAATATCTACTGCAAATGAATAGCTGTAATTTCCGCCGTTTTTACCATACCAGTAATCACCCCATCTTATAACAGGTCTTGTTTTGTTGTTAAACAGGTCGTATTCCGATTTTCTGTATCCGTTTTCACCGTAATACATTGTAAGACCTTCTAAGTTAGGAGTATTACCAACATATTTTACAACTTTATCTGCAGTATATCTTTCTTCAAAAGCTGTACCCTTGTTACTAAATACCTCAGCCGTAATTTTATAATCGCCATAGTTTTCAGGATTATCAATTGATACAGATGTTTTATATGTACCTGTTGATGTAGCTTTTACAGTTTTTTGATAAACATCCTGAACATAAAGGTTAACCTCAGCACGTGGTAATGCCAGACCTTCGACAATTACATCTGCTTTACCTGTTGTATCAACTGAATTGATAGTAATCGCAGGCATTGATAAGTATACCTGACCGAGTTGTTTACTATAAGTTCCAGCAATCGTAGTATAAGACATAGTTGCTGTTGTTGAAATTGTTCCGTATTTGCTTGGTTTTATACAGAATGTTAATGTACCGCTTTCTTTTTCGACAGGAATTACTACACGATATTCTTTATCTGCATCATAATTGGTATAAGGCACGCCATCAAGTTCCATAGAGCCATCAACCAAATAAGTATCCGTAGGTAAATTTACAGTAATTTTTTTATTGGTAATATAACTTCCGCCTGCAATATTATACTCTATCTGCATTGGAAAATAACCAACATATTCTTCACTTAAAGCCTTATAAGTTGCAGACCATTCTGTCGTTTTGTTAAGCTTATCACATCTATAAAAAACATTATAGCCTATTGAACAAAATGGATTTTCTATCTTTAGCTCTTCTAAATTAGAACACCAAGCAAACGCATAACTTTCTATATATGCTACATTTTCAGGTAAAACAAGACTTTCTAAAGCAGTACAATCCTCAAATGCTGCATATTTAATTCTTGATACACCATTTCCGAAATCTATATCTTTTAAATTGATGTTTCCTTTAAATGCATATTCACCAATGGTTGTAACATTATCAGGTACACTAATGCTTTCTAATGAACTACAATAATAGAACGCATAATGTGGGATGGACTTAATTCCTGAACCTAATGAAACAGATTTTAATGCCTTACAACTATAGAATGCACTGTCTAATATCGTAGTTACCGAATCAGGTATATTAATACTTTCTAATGCCGAACAACCTTTGAATGCACTATAACCTATCGTTTTTAAATTGTTGCCAAACTTAACTTCTTTTAATTTTGAACAACCATAAAATGCACTTTCTCCTATGGATGTTAAACTATCAGGAAGATTAATTTTTTCAAGGCTGTAACAGTTTCTGAAAGCATATGACATTATGCTTCTTACTCCCTCTGATAATGTAACATTTTTTATAGAGTTACAGCCAGAAAAGAGACTGTAAGAAATTTTTTCAAAGCCTTTTCCTAAAGTTACATCAGTTAAGGATGAACATCCGTAAAATACATTATCGCCAATCGTTGTAACATTATCCGGTATTACAACAGATATTAAGTGTGCATATGCAAAAGCATAGTTGCCAAGCTTTTTAACACTATTGGGTAGGTTAATAGTTGTTAAAGCATAGCAATTAGTAAACGCATAATCATCAATAGTTGTAACATTCTTTCCTAACTGTATGGTATATAGATGCGTACAATTTGCAAATGCATACGATCCTAGCGTTTTTACACTATCAGGAATAGTTATACTGGTTAAACCAGAATGTGCAAAGGTACTTTGTTTAATTTCTGTTATACCGCTACCTAAATTAACGGTTGTAAGATAGCTAGTGTTGCTAAAAGCAAGACACTCAATAGAGGTTACTGTATCTGGAATTTTTATTGATTCTAAACCAGTGTTATAAAAAGCACTATCGCCAATGCTTAATAACCCATCAGGTAAAGTAATGTTTTTAAGGCTAATACAATTACGGAAAGCAGCCCATGCAATTGCTTTTACTCCTTTGCCAAGGTTAACTGTTTTTAGATTTGTACAGTCTTCGAACGCATACGAGTAAACAACATTAACTCCATCAGGAATTGTGATGCTCGTTAAGCTTGAACAATATTTAAATACGCCATATTCTAATGTAGTAAGTGCTGTACTTAAATTAATAGTACTAAGTTTTGAATCATTATAAAATGCATATACACCTATGGTTTTTACATTTTTACCCATGCTTACAGTTTTCAGATTATAGCAGTTAGAAAATGCATGAACACCGATGGTTATAACACTATTAGGTATGCTTACACTGCTAAGTTTTGTACAACCATAAAAAGCATAGTCACTAATCTTTGTAACAGTATTAGGAATGACAACAGTTTTAACTGCTGACTCTCTTAAAATAGGATAAATGGTTTTTGTTCCGCTTGCAAATGTAACGTTGCTAAGACGTGTACATCCAGCAAACAAACCGCTTGATGTGCAGTCTGCTTTTGAAGGAATTGTAATTTTAACAAGTGATGAACAATTATTAAATGCCCTTGTTCCTATATGGGTAATGCCCTCGTGCATATTAATGTTAGAAAGTGAGCTACAATTATAAAACGCATAATTTCCAATACTGTAAACCGATGTAGGAAGCTCTATTTTAGTTACGTTATAGCAATCTCTGAATGCATAGCTACCTATTGCTGTAACTGCTACACCCCCAATTGCGGGAGGTATTATTACTTCTTTATCAGTTCCAAAATAATCAGTTATTGTTCCGTTACTGAATTTAAAATACTTTTCATCAG
>JAFQAG010000274.1 GCA_017416985.1 Clostridia bacterium | reverse complement strand
CACGTCTTTTCGTGTTATTTTAACAGGCTTTTCTTCTTTTTGAAATTCAATCTTTTTTCGTTTTTTAGTATCTTTTTCAGTTTGCGCCAAAGGCTTATCATCAGCCGACAACACTTTCTTATTTGGAAATTTTTCTAAAATAAAACCTTCTTTTTTGTTTAAGAACAGTGCCTGATAGCTATATACAACCATAAGTGCAAACAGAATAAGATGTATCCACGATGTTAACATAAGTCCTGCATCGTCTCCATATATAAAACTGCCACGTAAGTTGTGTTCTAAAACTCTTGCGACGTTTATAAAGTTTATAACTGAAAAACCGCCGTAAAGCGCAAGCATTCTTTTATCATTAGTTAAAACGTAAATGACTAAAAGTAATGGTATTGCCGCATATAAATAACGCTCGTGCATTGTATGCGCAAACAGATAGATTCCTGCAACCATGAATGCACCAAGATAGAATATCTTCTTTCTGTCACGTACTCGATATGTTACATAACCCACAAGTAAAGAAATAATTGTTATAAAAGAAAATCCCCATACTTTTCCGGTTGCAAAAATTAATGTTTCGGTCAGTTTTTTCCAGTTAAGTCCGAATGCAGCATATAAATTTGAAGCATTCAGCGTATAATACTGATATTTTCCTGCTGCACTTAAATATATATTAAATAATAATTTGTAGTCAGTACCAACTACCGGCAACGGTACAATTAAGAACACGGCTACTATTGCCAATATACTCAGTACATATTTTATAATTAATTTTCCTCTTTTTTCTTTGTCTTTAAATACTTCAATTAAGTCAAACAGCATCGTAAAGCCTATAAGCGGTGTAAATATTATCATCTGAGGCTTTGTTAAAATACTGTATCCTAATAAAGCCATCGATAAAACATACTGTCTGTTATAAAGTGCAAACAGCATAGCAAGGGTGACAAGAAAACCAAAGCTGTCTACCTGTCCCCAAATTGCCGAGTTTATTAACGTCGATGGATTAACGGCTGTCATTAAAGCAAGTATGCCGGCTTTTTTTAAGCCAAATTTTTCTTTTGCCATAGCAAAAATCAATATAGAAAAGATAGAATCACATAAAATCGGGACAAATTTTATCATTACTATAAAAGCATTGCTTGAGGCGTCTATACCAAAAAGTGCGGCAATTTTACCAACACCATATAAAATGATAAGATATGCCGGTGGATAGTCAACATATATATCAGGTTTATGGTAGTATTCAGTCATTTTATGGTTGTTACCAAATGCCGCCCATGCTCTGAAAAGACTTATATCTTGCTTATGACCTTTTATTATAGTTGAAATTGAAAGTTCTAAAAGAAAAATCAATAAAAATCCAATCGCATAAGGAAGATAGTCCTTATAGGTCGTTTTATGACCTATACTTTCTGTATCAGACGGTCTTACGGCAAATTGGTATAGTAATACAAACAGCAGGCTGTATATTACTGAAAATAAAATAATGTAGCTCATATTCTTCTCTCCTACGTCACTTTTTCTTATGTTTATTATGCCCCAACTTTTTCTTTCATCAGCTCGATAGCTTTTGCAAGCTGAACGTCCTCGCTTAATGTAAGCAGATTTAATCTGCTGTAAAGCTCTGTCGGTAATTCTATTTTAACATCTGGCTCAATGCCTTTTTTGTCTATACACTCACCCTTAGGTGTATAATATCTTGCATTTGTCAAATAAATAGCCGAAGTTTTTGTAAGCGGAAGCGGTGACTGACCTATTGCCTTTCCGAAGCTCTTTTCACCCACTAAAACACCTAAGTCATAAGCCTGAATGCTTCCTGCCAAAAGCTCTGCCGCACTTGCCGTTCCTGCATTTATCAAAACAACCATCGGAAGTCCTAGCTCATTTTTATCAGATTTAAAATACTCTTTATTGCCCTTGTTATCTTCTAAATATGCAATCGTTCCCTCAGGAAGTAACATATCTGCCATTGATATAACCGTGTGTGCATAACCGCCCGGATTATTTCTTAGGTCAATAACAAGTCCTTTCATACCCTCTGTGCATAGCTTGTCGAGTGTATTTTTAAAATCCTGCTCGGTGCTGTTCATAAACTGAGAGAT
>JAFQAG010000273.1 GCA_017416985.1 Clostridia bacterium | reverse complement strand
TAAATGATAGTTCTCGCATTTTCTGACAGTCACGGCACTACCTACTCTATTGATGCAGCAATAGCGCAAGAGCCTGTTGTAAATGCCATCATTTTTTGCGGTGATATTGCAAAGGATGCTGACTACATACGCTCAACATATCCTAACATCCCACTGTACAGCGTATGCGGAAACAACGACTTTTTCTGCTCTGACCCGTTTATTACAATGCCTGAGTTTGACGATGTTAAGTTATATATAACCCACGGACATAAAGAACGTGTAAAAGCAGGATATTACGAGCTTATAAGTCGTTGTCACAAATATAATTGTGCCTTGTGCGTTTTTGGTCACACGCACCAAACCTTAGATGAAGAAATAGATGAAATACATTTAATAAATCCCGGCTCTATTCGTTCATCAAACGGAACATATGCAAAAATTACAATTTCTGGCGGAGATTTTACCACAGAAATTAAAAGCGTAGAATAGTAAAGGAGTTAAAATATGCTTTTTACCATTGACGTAGGAAATACTAATATTGTACTCGGAATTTATGACAAGGACGAGTTAAAATTCAGTTACAGAATGGCTACTGACAGAACTAAGTCTTCTGACGAGATAGGTTTTTTCTTTCTGCAAATTTTGCAAAATGCCGGAATAAATCCATCTCAGATTGAAGATGCTGTGATTTCTTCAGTTGTTCCGCCTGTTATGCACTCTTTAGAAAACGCAGTAAGAAAATATTTTAAAAAAGAGCCTATTGTAATCAGCAGCTCTACTCCGCTTGGTATGGAAATACTAATTGATAATCCTAAAGAGCTTGGCGCTGACCGAATTGTAAATGCAATTGCTGCATACGAGCTTTATGGCGGACCAGCTATTGTAATTGATTTTGGTACTGCAACCACTTTTTGCGTAATAAATGAAGATGGAAATTATCTTGGTGGTGCTATTTATCCCGGACTTAAAATATCAATAGATGCTTTGGTTGAACGAACTGCAAAGCTACCACGAATTGAAATTACAAAACCTGAAAATGTAATTGGCAAAAACACCGTTAACAGCATGCAGTCAGGAATTGTGTACGGATATGTAGGAATGGTTGATTTTATCGTCAAAAAGATGACTAAAGAACTTGGTGCAGATGATTTAAAGGTTATAGCAACAGGTGGTTTATCCACTTTAATTTCAGAAGAATCTGAAACTATAACACACATTGACCGAGATTTAACTTTAAAAGGACTTAAAATAATTTATGAAAAATATTTAAAATAAATAAGTAAATGCCATCGGCAAAAGCCGATGGCATTTACTTATTAAAACAGGTTGCAGCAAATGCTGTAACCTGTTTTTTATTAATTATTCTTCAGGATATTTAAAAATTACAATTGCTTTAATTGTGCCAGATGTTTGATATACAAACAGTTTAGATGGCTTTTCTGTTTCGGTATTGTAACCCTGAATATCTCCAACTGCACCTTCAGATAGAACTCTTGTTTCGTTTGTTTCTTCTGTATCTACTATGAAGATTTTTGTCGAGTCACTAATATTATAACTTTCGTCCTTATCTTCAACAGCCCAATTCTCATCATCAGGATACATTGCAGTAAGCACAAGTAAATTATTTTCTGTTGGCAATGCTTTACGAGCAGTTCCGAGGAAATAACGATACTGTGCATTGAGCATATTCACATTAGTACCATCGCTTGCGATTGCCGCTTTCTGGTCAGCAGAAACTACATCCTCAGCTTTAGCAACAATCATAATTTCTTCTAAAATGTACTTGTCATCTGCAATAACTTTTACGATATCACCAGGTTTAATGCCTCTGAAGTTACCTTCACCACCCTCTGCAGGTACTTCAAGATCAGATGACCATTTGTTTGTGCTTGAGCCTTCATATTTCTTATATTCTTCTTCGCCCTTAGAGTAATATGTTTTTTCTTCACCGGTTATGGTTTTTACCTTAAATACATTAAGAGCTTCTTCATATGTTTCATCAGGCTTAGCTTGTCCTGTAACTTTTGTAACCACTGCAGGAACTACCGAATGCATATTTGTAGATGAGAGAGATGTGTTTGCACCATAGATTAATACAGCTTTTACACTGTTACCTTCAGTTGCGTCAACAAGCTGAACCTTGTATTTACCGCCTTGAGTATATGTTGCAGATTTTCCTACATATTTATCGTTAACACGATCTGCCGGAATTATCAATCCGCTACCAGAAATTGTATATTTTCCAAGTCTTACTCCGGTCTGAGCTGTAAGTTCTTCAGCTTCTAAGTTGTCTATGTTCAAAACATTAGGATTGCTTCTGTTTGTTTCACCGGTATAAGTAATAATCTTATCAACATATATACCATCTGTGCTGTATTTGATTACCTGTGTATACTCTTCTGCC
>JAFQAG010000272.1 GCA_017416985.1 Clostridia bacterium | reverse complement strand
TGAAAAAATTAATGAAATCAACGAAAAATTAACTGAAAAGCAAAAACAAATAGATGCTGTTCTTTTAGCATCTGGCGCAACAGATGTGCATCAGCTTGCGCAGTTAATAGCAGATAAAAACCAACTTGCTCAAACTATAACTTCGGTTAAAAACGAACTTTCGTTGCTTTTAGAAGCTCAACAGCAAATAGAAGATGATTTAAAAAGAATCCCTGCTGAAAATGTTGAAATTTTTTCTGATGATGTTTATAATTATAATGGAAAAACATCTGAAGAAATCGATTTGCTTATAGCAGATATGCATACAAAGCAGCTTGAAAACCAGCGAGAATATGAAAATGTACGTTATCGTGTTGAAGAAGCAACTTCCGGAGTAAGAAGTTCTGATATAATCTTAACCGAAATAAATGCAACACAAGAAAAAATTGAACAATACAATTTTCATTATAAAGCATTAGCTATGGCGCAAGAGGCTTTATCTCGCAGTTATTCAGAAATTAAGCAAGGCTTTGCTCCTGTTCTAAACGAGCACGCAGGCGAAATAGTAAAGCTTTTAACCGACGGAAAGTACGGTGAAATGAAAGTGGCCGATGACTATAAAATACGGTTAAGAGAAAATAACGAGTTTGTCGATGCTGAGTTTTTAAGCAGCGGAACTTACGATATTTTATATTTTGCATTAAGATTAGGAATCGCCAAAGTAATATTTAATGATAAAATTCCAATGTTGATTTTAGACGATACATTTTTGCAAATGGATGATAATCGCGCAAAACGTACGGCTGATTATTTAAACAATAATTTTATAGCGGAACAAATAATTTATTTTACCTGCCACAAATCACAGGCAGATTTATTTGGTAATAATGCTAACAGAATAATATTAAATTAGGAGGCAGAAAATGTCAGATTACAAAATTGAAACCAAATGTATCCAAAGTGGATATACTCCCGAAAACGGTGAACCCAGAGTTTTGCCTATTTATCAGAGCACAACGTGGAAATATGGCTCAACCGAGCAAATGGGTAAACTCTTTGACTTAGAAGAAAGCGGATACTTTTACACACGTCTTGCAAATCCAACCAACGACGCTGTTGCAGCTAAAATTGCCGATTTAGAAGGCGGTGTTGCTGCAATGCTTACATCATCAGGTCAGGCAGCTTGCTTTTATTCTATATTTAACATTTGTCAGGCCGGCGACCATTTTGTATGCTCGAGCAGTGTATATGGCGGCACATTTAACCTTTTTGGCGTTACAATGAAAAAGCTTGGCATCGAAGTAACTTTTGTTGACCCTGATAGCGATGAAGAAACATTAAATGCTGCTTTTCGTGATAATACAAAGGCAATGTTTGGCGAAACTATTGCAAATCCTGCTTTGGTTGTGTTAGATATTGAAAAATGGGCAAAAATCGCACACGCACACAATGTTCCGCTTATAATTGATAATACCTTTGCTACACCTATAAACTGCAGACCATTTGAATGGGGTGCTGATATTGTTGTTCATTCAACTACAAAATATATGGATGGACATGCTACAAGTGTAGGCGGTGCAGTAGTTGACAGCGGTAACTTTGATTGGGTAAAAGCCGGCAAATTTCCCGGACTTACAACTCCTGATGCATCATATCATGGCATAACCTATACTGAAAAATTCGGCAAGGCTGCCTATATAACAAAACTTACGGCGCAGGTAATGCGTGATTTAGGTTCTATACCATCTCCGCACAATGCATTTTTATTAAACTTAGGTCTTGAAACATTGCCACTAAGAATGGAACGTCATTGTTCAAATGCTCAGGCTGTTGCTGAATATTTAAGCAAAAACGAAAAGGTTTCTTGGGTAAAATATTGTGGTTTACCAGGTGATAAATACTACGATTTAGCACAGAAATATTTACCGAACGGCTCTTGCGGCGTTATTTCATTCGGTGTAAAAGGCGGCAGAGAAGCGGCTGTTAAGTTTATGGACAGCTTAAAGCTTGCAGCAATCGTAACGCACGTTGCAGATGCAAGAACCTCCGTTCTTCATCCTGCAAGCCATACGCACAGACAGTTAAACGATGCAGAACTTGAGGCTGCTGGTGTAACTCCTGATCTTATCAGATTTTCGGTAGGTATTGAAAACGTTGAAGATATTATCGCTGATATCGAGCAGGCATTAAATGCATAATTTGTTGACAAATAAATTATGCTATGATAATCTAAGTATTATAATTAATTTTAAATAACTTATTTATATAAGGGGGAATTTAAAATGGCAAATACCGGTAAGGTTTTGGCTTTTGACTTTGGAGCATCCAGCGGACGTGCAATGCTGTTTACTTTCGATGGAAAAAAACTTGAAATAGAAGAAATGCATCGTTTTTCTAACGATCCGGTTATGATAAACGGAAGCTATCATTGGGACGTTTTACGCTTATTTTTTGAAATTAAAAAAGGTATTACAAAAACCTTAAATGCAGGCCATAAAGATATAGAAGCAATCGGTATCGACACTTGGGGTGTTGACTATGGCTTGTTTGATGAAAACGGTAAATTATTGGGTAATCCATACCATTATCGTGATGAAAGAACAAACGGAATGATTGACTTGGCCGACAAAAAAGTGGGCAAAAAATATATCTTTGACCAGACGGGAATTCAATTCAGTTTCTTTAATACGCTGTTTCAGCTTATGGCGGCAAAGGAACAAAAAGATTCAACTCTTCCTATGGCTAAAAAATTACTTTTTATTCCTGACATATTCAACTATTTCTTAACAGGCGTTATGAAAAATGAATACACTGAGGCATCAACATCTATGATGCTTAATCCTCATACTAAAAAGTGGAATAAAGAGCTTTTAGACAAGCTCGAAATTCCGTCAGATATACTTTGCGATATCATTGAGCCGGGCACAGTTTTAGGCGAGCTTTCTGATGAAATTTGTGAAGAACTCGGCTGTCCGAAAATCCCGGTAATTGCTGTTGGCTCACACGATACAGCATCTGCTGTTGCAAGTGTTCCTGTAATAGAAGATTATAGCTATGCATATATTTCAACAGGCACATGGGCACTTATGGGCGCAGAGTTAGATGCGCCAAGCGTAACAGAACATTCATTTAAGTATGACTTTACTAACGAAGGTGGCGTTTGCGGAAAAATTCGTTTCCTTAAAAATATTATGGGCCTTTGGATTATTCAGGAATGCCGTCGTCAATGGGAAAGAGAGGGTAAAGAGCTTTCATTTGACGATTTAGAAAATGCAGCTTGGGGAGCGGCTCCATTTGAGTCGTTTATCGACCCTGATTATCACGACTTTGCAACTCCTGGTAATATGCCACAGAAAATAAGAAACTTCTGCGAAAAAACAGGGCAGAAAATCCCTCAGACAGAGGGCGAAGTTATTCGTTGTGCAGCACAGAGCTTAGCTATGAAGTGTCGTATGGTTGCTGATGCTTTAGAAGATGTACAAGGCAAAAAACTCGAAGCAGTACATATGTTAGGCGGCGGAATTAAAGACACAATGGTAACAAGCTTTGTATCAAACGCAACCGGAAAACGTGTTATTGCAGGACCGGTTGAAGCGACAAGTACAGGTAATGCCGTTCTACAGTTAATGGCTCTTGGCAAGATTTCTTCACTTACCGAAGCTCGTACAATCATTCGTGATTCTTTCCCGATTAAAGTTTACGAACCGCAGGATAGCGAAGAATGGAACGCAGCATACGAACAGTTTAAAAAGATTGCCACATTATAATAAATAAAGCGGTGTAGCTTAGCTACACCGCTTTATTTATACGAACTTGCGCAAGTGCCGGTTTCTCTTTTAAAAACATAACTGAAATAATTAGGATTGGCAAACTGAAGCATATCACTAACCTCGTTTACATTTTTACCTGATTTTAAAAGCTCAATAGCTTTTCTTATTTTTATATTAAGAAAATATTTATGCACACCGCATCCGGCAAATTCTGCAAAGCAGTTTTTAACTGTTGCTGTACTTACATTGCATATATCAGCTATTTGGGATATGGTTATTTTATCGTAAATATGTTCTTCTAGCACTCCGACTATTTTTGTATAAAGATTAATTTTTTCGTTTGGCTCTGCAATATTAACACTTTTATCAGAATAAGAAAGATATGTAAAAATAAGTTCAAGATAATTAACACTTATTTGCATTATTTTATTGTTTTGAGTTATTAAATCAGCATAATCCATATTAGAATTATCTGAAAATTGCTCTTTATTATTTTTGCGCAACATATTAAGTAACAAATTAATAATATGCGTTGCTTCGTCATCAAGTTTATAGATACCGTTACGCAACAAATGTACAGCTTTTCCTTCTAAATCAAACGAGCAAATAAAAACGTGAGATCGGCTTTCGTTTTCGCTCCAGATTTTATGAAACTCCATAGGTTTGTGAAAAATTATGTCACCTGCAGACAGAGAATATACACGTTTATCTGCTGTTATTCCAACCTGACCATCTATAACATACACAAATTCCCAAGGATTATGACATTCGCCCTCAAAATAGAATTCAGGCGTATGCTTTCCCTCAAACATTGAATAAATATTACTTACAGAAATCAAATTCTCATTTTTATTCAGTGCAGATATTGATGATATATATTTTTTATCCGTTTTCATATAAAAAACATCCTTTTTCGAATTGTTTATATGTTTTTTTATGCTATAATAATATCATAGAATATTTTAGATGTAAATACATATTTAACGAAATGAGGAATAAAAAATGAAAAAACTTAGATTAGGTGATATAGGTTTAGGTCAGCGTGGTGCTCAGCTTGTAAAAGAAGTTTTTGTAGAACACGAAAGCGTTGTTATAACTGCAATTTGCGACAGCTATGAAGACAGAGTGGAAGATGCTGCAAAGGTTATTACAGATGCAGGTCATCCGGAACCTTTTAAAACAACAAATTATAAAGAAGTTTTATCCAAAGATAAGGTTGACTGCGTTGTAGTTGCTGCATCCTGGAACAAACATATAGATATGACCGTTGAATGTTTAGAAGCTGGCATTCCTTGCGGATGTGAAATCGGCGGTGTTGAAACTTTAGATGAATGCTTTAAGCTTGTAGAGGCTTACGAAAGAACAAAAACTCCGTTTATGTTTATGGAAAACTGCTGCTATGGCAGACGTGAAATGATGGCTTTAAATATGGCTAAATTAGGCGTTTTTGGAACATTAGTACATTGCAGCGGCGGATATCACCACGACCTTCGTTCTGAAGTAGCTAACGGCAAAGAGTTGCGTCACTATCGTCTGAATGAGTATTTAACACGTAACTGCGAAAACTATCCAACGCACGAAATCGGACCTATTGCTCAGGTACTTGATATAAACAGAGGTAACCGTTTTGTAAGCCTTACATCAACTGCATCAAAAAGTGTAGGCCTGCACGAGTATATCCTTGAGAAAAAACCAGATGATAAAGAGCTTGTTGATGCTACATTCGCTCAGGGTGATATAGTAACTACCGTTATCAAATGTGAACGTGGTGAAACAATCACAATTACACTTGATACAACCTTGCCAAGATATTACAGTCGCGGATTTACCGTAAGAGGAACTAAAGGTATGTATGAAGAGTTTACTGATTCTGTTTTCATTGATGGGGAAGTTAGTGACGAGGATCACGCAGAGTGGAAAACACAATGGGGCAACGCAGACAGATATGCTGAAAAATACGAACACGATGTTTGGAAAAAGTTTTTAGCAGACGGTGTTCATGGCGGTCACGGCGGAATGGATTATTTAGTATACAGCGAATTTTTTGACTGTGTAATAAACAACAAACCAATGCCTATTGATGCTTATGACGCAGCAGCTTGGATGTGCATAACACCACTTTCTGAAAAATCTATTGCAGCAGGTGGCGCACCGATGGAGATTCCTGATTTTAAAAACTTAAAATAATTTTAAAGCAGTCGCTATTTTAGCGGCTGCTTTAATGCTTATAGCCTTAATAATTAAAATACACAACCACCTTTATTTTAGGCATATTATCTTTTATATTTTGCTTGCAATTATGTTTAATATATGTTAAAATATTATAGTATATGTATAAACAAGACCGGATTACCGGAAATATAAAAAAGAAGGGGCGAGTTAGTTGCCAAGCGTTTTTGACACACTAAAAGAGCGCGGACTTATAGCGCAGACAACACACGAAGAAGAAATTAAAAAATTATTAGATGAAGAAAAGGTTACATTCTACATAGGATTTGACCCGACCGCAGACAGTCTTCATGTCGGTCACTTTCTTCAGATGGTAGTTATGAAACATATGCAGGATGCAGGTCATACACCTATTGCTTTAGTTGGCGGTGGTACAGGTCATATTGGTGACCCTTCAGGAAGAACAGATATGCGTTCTATGATGACAACCGAAACAATTAATCATAACTGCGAAAAGTTTAAAGAGCAGTTATCAAGAATTATTGATTTCTCTGACGGAAAAGCCATTATGGTTAACAATGCTGACTGGCTTTTAGATTTAAACTATGTTGAGTTTATCAGAGATATCGGTTCTTGCTTTTCAGTTAATAAAATGCTTACTGCAGAATGCTTTAAGCAACGTTTAGAAAAAGGTCTTTCGTTCTTAGAGTTTAACTATATGCTTATGCAGAGTTATGACTTTTTGATGCTAAGCAGAAACTACAACTGTAAATTAGAGCTTGGTGGCGATGACCAATGGTCAAACATTTTGGGCGGTATTGATTTATGTCGCAGAAAAGACCAAAAACAAGTTTATGGTATGACATTTACTCTTTTAACCACATCAGAGGGTAAAAAGATGGGTAAAACCGCTAAAGGTGCTCTTTGGCTTGATGCTGAAAAATGTTCGCCATACGATTTCTATCAGTATTTCAGAAATGTTGATGATGCTGACGTTGTTAAATGTATAAAACTTTTAACCTTTATTCCTATGGATGAAGTTCGTAAAATGGAAACGTGGGAAGGTCAGCAGCTTAACGAAGCAAAACGCATTTTAGCATACGAAGTTACTAAAATGGTTCACGGTGAAGAAGAGGCTAAAAAAGCTCAAAGCACCGCAGAGGGCTTATTCTCTGGAGGAAATGCTGAAAATATGCCGTCTACTGAGCTTTCAGCAAGCGATTTAGCTGACGAAACTCCACTGTTAGAACTTATGCTTGCTGCAAAGCTTATCCCGTCAAAAGGCGAGGGCAGACGTTTAATCACCCAGGGTGGTGTATCTGTAAACGACGAAAAAGTATCTGACCCGAATGCTACTATAAGCAAAGATATGCTTTCAGGCGATGGAATTATTGTTAAAAAAGGTAAAAAGGTTTACCATAAAATTTTAGCAAAATAAATTAAAATAAGCGGCTCATCCGCAAATAAAAAGCGGATGAGCTTTTTATAAATTTAAAATAGATAGGAGGTAATAAAATGCCTATTAAAATACCAAATGAGCTACCGGCTACAAAAACGCTTAATAACGAAAATATATTTGTAATAACCGAAACACGTGCGTTAACTCAGGATATTCGTCCGCTTAAGATTGCTATTTTAAATCTGATGCCGACAAAAATCACGACCGAAACACAGCTGGCACGTCTTTTAGGTAACACGCCCTTGCAGGTAGAAATAGAGCTTTTACAAACAAAATCTCACAAGCCTAAAAATACCTCCGCTGAACATATGCTTAATTTTTACAAAACCTTTGACGAGGTACGCGACCAGAAGTTTGACGGCTTGGTAATTACAGGCGCGCCTGTTGAACAGATGGAATTTGAAGAAGTAGAGTATTGGGACGAATTGTCAGAAATAATGGAGTGGAGTAAAACCAATGTAACCAGCACATTTCATATATGCTGGGGCGCACAGGCAGGGCTTTATTATCATTACGGAATCAAAAAATATCCGCTTGATAAAAAAATGTTCGGAATTTTTCCTCATCACGTTGACCATAAAGGCTCGATTCTTTTCAGGGGATTTGATGACGAATTTATGGTACCGCATTCTCGCCATACCGAAGTTCGCATTGAAGATGTAAAAAAAGTACCGGAGCTTAAAATTCTGTCAACTTCAGATGAAGCAGGCTTATATGTGGCAATGACAGACCAAGGAAGACAAATCTTTGTAACAGGACATTCTGAATACGATGCCGACACCTTAGCAAATGAGTATTTCAGGGACAAAAACCTTGGTTTACCGATAGATGTTCCGAAAAACTATTTTCCAAACGATGATGATACTAAAGAACCGATTGTAAACTGGCGAGCGCATGCAAACCTTTTATATTCAAACTGGTTAAACTACTTTGTTTATCAGGCAACACCATACGACCTTAATGAAATTAAATAAAAAAATAAATTCTCTCCGATTTGGAGAGAATTTATTTTTTGCCCTATTGCTTTAAAACCTTTTGTTTTTCTATAACTGTTTTTGTAAATATCAAGGTTATTATAAGTATGAGGGCAGTTATTCCTGCAAGTACTTGCTGTGCATAAATATGTATTCCGAAAATTATATTTCCGTTACTTTGTATTATATCTAAAACTTTACTACCTAATAGCGATGCACCAAAACCAAAAATCCCGCCGATGCAGTTTTTGATCGCCATAGCTTGCGCAATGTACTTTGCATCTACATAGCTGTAAGTAATATTTGATGCATTCTGATTGGTGCCAGCATAGCTGCAACTGTGTAATATAGTGTATAGAATGATAAACCACCACGTATTATTTGTTGTAAATATTAAAATAATATATGCAAACAGTTCTAATATTAATCCTAATTGAAACCCCTTTGCATAAGAATGTTTGTCTGAATATCTGGCAATAGGCTTAGATATAAAAACTCTGAATGCATTAGCAATAATATTTACAATCTGAACAAAAAACAACGAAAGCATAAGATCTTTAGTCTTATAAACACCTAAAAACCCTGCCGTAAAATATCGAGCTATATTCCAAATTATTGTTAAAATTACAATATTTCTGAAATTTTTATTCCCAAGAGTTTGCTTTAAAACAACAGAAAACGGCTCATTGTCTGCTTTGTGTTCACTTACATCTTCTTTTTTAATCATCAAAAGACAAATGAAATTGCATATATTTAAAATCAATATTGCAATTGTAATAAACAAAAAGCCGCCTGCTAAATTATCTAGGCCTTCAAATTTGTCGATAATACGACCAATCACAGCGGTAAAAATCATACCTGACACGAGCGAAATAATTTCTTTATTAGCTGAATATCTTGCTCTTTGCGATGGCGAAACATATGTGTTTGCCCATTTAAAAAGTAACGAGCTAACCGTATATTTACCTGCGTAAGCTATAAAAATGCTTAGCATAACAAAAACAGTTTTAATTTCTTTGCTTGCTGGTATAAATGGAACAAAATATAAAAGCATAAAGAAAAAATTGCTGATTGTATCACATGTCATCACAATTCGTTTGGTGCTTACATTTAATCTTACAACAAAAATTGATAATAACTGAATTACAAATGCCATTGTAACAAACGAAGAAATAATACCTATTAACGAATCACTTATTCCAATATGCGTTAATAATTTTGCTAAAAAAGCATCTGTAACCAACAGCGAAACAAAATGTTCCACCGTGCATTGTGCCATATACGATGTACGTGAACGTTTATACTCCTGTGAATTAAAGTCCATTAGTGTCACTCCTTTTCTATAATCATTATAATGCAATTTTTTATTATTTCAATATATTTTTTTACGAAACTTTTTCGAATTTCTTTTTAAGCATTGCAATTAAAAATTTTATAGGCTATACTATGTTTGGGGTGGGATGGCTATGATTACTTTATCGAAAATTGCTAAGCTTGCTCACGTATCTGTTTCTACTGTTTCTAAAGCCTTTTCAGGCAGTAGTGAAGTAAACGAAAAAACACGTGAGCTTATATTTGAAATTGCAAAGCAAGAAAATTGTTTTAAAAAATATTATAACGTAAAATATCCTAAATATGTTATTGCTGTTATTTGCCCGGAATTCAGAAGCAGATATTACACAACATATCTTTCATCGTTGCACGAAGAACTTTCTAAATATAATTGTGAAATATCTGTTGCCGCAACAGAGTTTTCAAAGGAAAAAGAAGAAGATTTACTTGAATATTACACTAAACATTCAACCGTCGATGGTATAATAATTGTTAATCCTAAAACTAAGCTTAATATAGAAGTTGATATTCCAATTGCCGCAATAGGTTACTCAAATAACAAAAACGAAATTATTAGTATAAATGTCGATTTTAATGAGTCAATTTCAGAAGCAATAGCTTACTTTAAAGAAAATGGAGTAAAAGATATAGGTTTTATAGGAGAAAAGCTTACAACAGCCAAATTTAACTGTTTTAAAAATGCCATGACAACACATGGGATTAAAATAAATGAAGATTTTATTGCTATTTCTGACGAACGCTTTGAAGAAGGCGGATATTTAGCAATGGAAGAACTATTTAAAAGGAATGCTGTTCCACGAGCAATTATTTGCTCTTATGATAATTTGGCCTTTGGAGCGATGGTTTCAATTTTTGAACACGGACTTAAAGTGCCTGATGACATAGCAGTTTTAGGTATGGATGATGTTCGTGAAGCAAAATATATGAATCCACCTCTTTCGTCAATAAATCTTAGAATAGATACAGCTTGTGAAATAGCCGCAAAAGAGATAATAAATAAAATAACTGACAAACCTGTAAATTATGAAAATTTTATTCCGTATAAACTTAATTTAAGAAAATCAACTGAAATAAAATAATAAACATAAAAGGTGGTTTAAGTTATGAACACCGAGCAGAAAGACTTCGCCGCAACATCTTATACAAAATCAGGTGGTATTTTTTACTTTGAAGACGATCATAGAGACAGGGCTGCCCGCTATACCATAAAATACGGTGTTGCATTCAAAAGAGGCGGTGCAAAATATATCTCAGAGCTTATACAAAAAGGAATAGATGATGGCACAAGAACAGCAACTATTACAGGTAACTGGGATATTGAGTCACATATACGCATTCCGTCTGATTTTACATTGATATTTGATGGTTGCTATCTTAAAATGGCAGATACAACCTTTGACAATATGTTTGTAAATGAGCATCACAACACCGAAATTGGTCGTACTATTTCTGGTACTGATAAAAACATAAAGTTAATCGGCAAAAACGGTGCAATTATCGACGGCGGTACATATAACGGTCTTTCTGAATTCAACCATAGTAAAGAGGGCAGACCTTCAATTCGTTTAAATGTTTTAATATCTTTTGCTAACGTTGACGGATTTGAAGTTACCGGTCTTAAAATTCACAATTTCAGATGGTGGGCATCTTGTTATTTGTATTGCCAAAATGGTCATATTCATAATATAGACTTTAAAGCTGATGATACTTGTATTGACAAAGATGGCAACGTATATCACGGTCTTTCGCTTGACCTTTATTATGATATGCACGTAAAGCAGGCGGATGCCATTGATATAAGAAGAGGATGTCACGATATTTTAATAGAGAATATACGCGGTTTTGCAGGTGA
>JAFQAG010000271.1 GCA_017416985.1 Clostridia bacterium | reverse complement strand
TCATCACGCATCCATTGTACAGCATGCTCAAGTGTTTCGTAAATGGTGTATTTTGCTTTGTAGCCGAGTACTTCTCTGGCTTTTGAATCATCGGGTGACATATGTGCATAAAAATGCCACCAATGTCCGATTGACGGAGAAATTTCGTTTTTGTATTTTTCCCAGGGAACATATTCCACAGGAATTTCAGTGCCGTAAATCTTGCCGTAAATTTTAACCAGTTCGCTCATTGTAACTGCTGAATCTGCAGGTCCTACATTAAAGAACTGATTTCCTGATTTTTTAGGTTGTTCTGCTGCCAGAACAAACAGCATTGCAAGGTCGTAAGCATCGCAGGGTGAAACAAGAGCTTCGGGACCGTCTGGAAGATAAACCTTTTCACCTCGTGCGAGAGCTTTATGCAGTTCAGCATCTCTGTCACCAAGACAGTCAAGAGGAATTTTACCGGGTCCGCATACGTTTGGGACCATAATTGCAGTAAACAGGCATTTTCTATCTGTAATCATAGCCTGCATATCTGCATATCGCTGTGCATAGTCTTCAAAAGGACATTTTGACTGATATTCTTCGGGTGTGGGCACGGCTTTAGGAGCACCGTACATCCAAAGTGAGCCACAAGCGATGATGTGGTTAACGCTATCTGCAAACGTGTCGTAAACAATTTTGATGTTTCCGGGAAACTCAATTATGGTATCATAACCGCCCAATTTTAATTCTGCAAGAGAATCAGGGTCTGAACAATTACATTTTATCGCAGTCATACCCTCGGGTGCATTGCCGCTTCTTGTGGCAACGTGAACCTCGTGACCGCGCTCTTTTAAAATTTCGCACACAAATTTTCCCATATGGCCTGTGCCGCCAATAACAAGTACTTTCATAAGTGTTCTCCTTGTCTTATAATTTTTAATATATTGACTTTGCAAGCTCAATATATCATGATTTTGGTAGAGTTGTCAATAGATATTTAACGGGTGTTGCTAATTTTTCGTTTGTGTGATAAAATAAACTAAATAGCGTTAAGAATCAAGAAAAGGTGACTTTTAAAATGTACATTATTAAGAAAACTGAAAACAATATTGGTAGCATAAATGACAAGGCTTGGGATTCTGCCAATGTTGCAAATATTGACACGATTAACTGGCAGGAATTTGGTTGCGCACCAAAAACAACCGGAAAACTTTTGTATAACGATTACGGTATTTATGTTCAGCTTGAAACCAATGAAAAGCCTTTGCTTGCAAGATATTGCACTCAAAACGATTTGGTTTGCTGTGATAGTTGTATGGAATTTTTTCTACGACCTAATGAAAATGACCTAAGATATTTAAATTTTGAATTCAATCCGTTTGGCACAATGTATCTTGGCGTAAGGACATCATTTTATGACCCTGTACTTCCTGATAAGGATAAAGAATATTTTAATGTTACATCCTATGTTGATGAGAAAAGATGGGTGTTACAATTTTGTATTCCGTTTGAATTTATAGACGAAATTTTCGGCGGACACACAAAGACAATATACGGTAACCTGTATAAGTGCTGTGAAGAATCCGAGAAAATACATTATGCTACATATTATCCAGTTATCACAGAAGAACCGGATTATCACAGACCTGAATTTTTTGGCAAATTTGTTTTGGAATAGAATTAAAATAAGCTGATAGGGTTGTTGCGCCTATGCGCTAAGTATTTTTTGGTCTTAACTGTGCATTAACTTATGACAAGCTATAACTTAAACTAAGTGAATAAATAAAATCTTGACTATATAAATGGAGATGAACTGACAAAAATGGTGACAACCAAAGAAAATACAGCGACGAATATTAAAGAAAAAAGCCATAAGTTTATAAACTGGCGCATACTTTTTGGGGCTTTATATTCTGTTTTAATGATATTTGCGCTTTTATTGTTTTTTTCAGCCTTGTGGTATATCCGCAATTACGGAAACACAGGCTTTGATTCGGTAATGTTTACTCTTTTATCCAATATGGGCGGAGTAAACAGTGACCTTTTAATAAGCTTTTGCTTGGAAAGCGTGTTGCCGACAGCTTTATGCGGCGGAGTGTTAGTTTTTATTGTCTTTTTATTGAAACTTGAGTGGAATTGGTTTTTGAAAATAAAATTTTGGCATAAAGCGGCACTCTCTTTGTTGCTTACTTTAGTGTTTTTTATGCTTGCAGGAACAAAGGTAAACGTTTTTGGATACATACAAAAAATCATGCTTAAAACAACCATATATGAAGATTTTTTTGTTGAGCCAAATAATGAGATTATAACCTTTCCTGAGCAAAAACGAAATTTGATTTACATATTTTTAGAGTCGATGGAAACCACATATATGTCAAAAGCCGAGGGTGGTGCTCTTTCTGAAAATATTATACCCGAGCTTACAAAGCTTGCAGAAGAAAATATCAACTTTTCGGATAACGACAAAACAGGCGGATTTTTAACTCCAAGCGGCACAGGCTGGACTGTTGCAGGTATGGTGGCACAGACTTCAGGTATCCCTTTAAAAGGCTCGGCAGGGGCGCTTGAAAATAACGAATATGGCAAAGATGCTTTTCTGCCAGGGGCGGTTGCGCTTTCCGATATTTTGCATCAGAATGGATATAATCAGGCTTTGATTGTGGGTTCAGAGGCATCGTATGCAAATCGTGATGTCTATTTTTCTCAGCATAAAACCGACCATATATATGACCTTTTAACAGCTAAAAAAGATAAGGCTGTAAAAGATGATTATTATGTATGGTGGGGTATGGAGGATGAACATCTTTTTAAATACGCTAAAGATAAAATTACCCAGATATCAAAGGAAAGCGAGCCTTTTGCGGTGACATTGCTTACAGTGGACACGCATTTTCCTGACGGATATGTTTGTGATTTATGTGACGGAAAATATAAAGAACAATATGATAATGTAATTGCGTGCGCAAGCCATCAGGTTAGCGGCTTTATTGATTGGCTTAAAAAGCAGAGCTTTTACGAAAATACAACCATTGTAATAAGCGGCGACCATTTAAGTATGGACAACCAGTATATGAAAAGAAATGTAGCAGATGATTACGCAAGAAGAGTATATAACTGCTTTATAAATTCTGCGAAACAGAGCGAAAACTATAAAAACAGAACATTTACCAGCCTTGATATGTTCCCGACAACGTTAGCAGCTATGGGTTGCGAAATAAAAGGCGACAGATTAGGACTTGGAACAAATTTGTTTTCTGACAAAGCTACTTTAGCAGAAGAAATGGGTTATGATGTTTTTGACCATAATCTGTTATTCAGCTCAAGTTTTTATATTAAAAAATTTATGATTGGTAATTAGAAAAGTTTATTTATTGAATATAAATTTGGAGGACTTTAAATGACAACCTTACTTTTGATTCGTCACGGATACAGCGAGGCGAATCACGATGGGATATTTACAGGGCATACTGACGTAAATTTAAACAAACAGGGATACAAACAAGCAGAGCTTACAGCAGAATATATAGCTGAAAATTATAATGTGAGTGCAGTATATTCAAGTGATTTAAAAAGAGCGCATCAAACTGCAGAGTGTATTTCGAAAATTGTGAAAGCAGACGTAATTTTACAAGAAAATCTGCGTGAAATTTATGGCGGCGACTGGGAAGGTGTTACATTTAATGACCTGCCAAAGCTTTATCCCGAAGAGTTTGATGTATGGATAAATGATATAGGAGCTTCGACTTGTGTTGGTGGAGAATCTGTAAAGCAGGTAGGCGAGCGTGCGATAAATGCTTTAACTGAAATTGCCGAACAAAACGAAGGCAAAATCGTGGTTGTTGTTACGCACGGGGCGTTTATCAGAGCGGCACAAAGCATTATTGAAACAGGTGCCTTAGCTGCAATGCAACACATACCTTATGTATCTAATGCATCGGTGACGACTTTAGAATATGACGGGAAATTCAATCTTAAAAGTGTGAGCTATGACGACCATTTAGGAGAGCTTTCAACAGTTCTTCCTGATTACGTGTAATGAATAAGAGGTGCCTGTATGCTTGATGACAGTTTTAGAATTAGGTATAAGTCTGTACCTGTTGCAATAAGTGAACAAAATCACTTTAATGCTACAAAACTTCATAATCATAACGAGTTCGAAATTCTGTTTATAAAGTCAGGCTCGTGTACTGTTCGCATAGCGGGAAAAGAATACTATGCAAAGGCTGGCGATTTGATATTTATAAATCCTATGGAGGTACACGAGGTTATAGTAAATTCGGACAAGCCTTATGAGCATAAGTGTGTTTGCTTTGATATTTCTTTAATAATGAACAGTCGTATTTCTGACGAATTAAAAAATGAATGTACGAGCATAATTCATATAATCAGTGGGAATACCGAGCACGGCGCATACTTGAAAAATTTATTTGAAAAGGTATTTTCTGAAGTTAAGTGCGAAAACAAAACCTCTGCTATGGAGGTAACTGCATACATAACCTTAATGTTTTCGTATCTGCTTAAAAATTCACTGGTTGATGAAAAAAGAGCAAACCCTAAAGAAACTAAGTTTTGCAGCGATATTTTAGCATACATTAACGAACATTATAAAGAAAAAATAACGTCTAAACAGGCGGCAGAGGATTGCTTTTTAAATCACAGTTATTTTTGCAGAAAATTTAAAGAAAATTTCGGTATGAGCTTTTCGGCATATCTTAATATATACAGAATATCTGTTGCAAGAACAATGCTTGAGGAAAATATGGAAAGTGTTTCAAAAATATCCGAGTTGTGCGGGTTTGATACACCTACATATTTCTCGAAATGCTTTAAAAGCTATGTGGGCGTTTTGCCGTTTGAATATAAAAAAGGTAAAAGAAGTTCATAAAAACAGTAAATGTAGTTGTAACTCTTTAAAAAAATTTGTGGTAAAATAGTCATATAACTTTAAAGAGGTGTTCATATGAAAAAAATTGCAATAGTTTACGGCGAATTAAAAAACGATATTCAAAAAAAAGCATTAGAGCTGATATCATCTGTTATTTTAGAGCAGACAATTGCCTATCCTGTTTGCGCAAAATATTCTGATTTTAATGATGCAGAAAGTTTCAGATGCATCTATATTGGTACCAAAAAGAATAATCCGTACATAGCAAAAGAATCAAAGAAGACTCTTACCAAAGAAGAAGAGTATTATATAAGCGTAACCGAAGACAGAGTAATAATTGAAGGATATGACGATGCAGGTGTGCTTTACGGTTGCGTTGATTTTTACAACAAATATATTATAAAATTTGAAAATCGTAATCTTCACGGGGCATATTTTTTAGATATCTTTGCGCAGGACAAACTGCCTGAGTATGAATGTATATCAAGTCCATCTGTAAAAAACAGAGGTATATGGACTTGGGGTCACGTTATATACAACTATAAAGGCTTTATCGACAATATGTTAAAGCTAAAACTTAACACCATAATTATATGGAACGATTTTGTGCCTGTTAATGCTGACGAAATGATAGCGTATGCTCACAGCTGTAATATAAAAGTTATATGGGGTTTTTCGTGGCTTTGGGATGTAAACTGTGCGCTTGTCGATATGAACACCCTATATGACAGTATTGATGGAATTTTAGAAAAGTTTGAAAAACAGTACAGCCACTTAAATGTTGACGGAATATATTTTCAGTCGTTTACAGAGCTTGCAACCGACAAAATCGGTGATGTTTTAGTTGCTGATGCTGTAACAAAATTCGTAAACGAGGCAGCGGCAAGATTCTTTGACAAATTCGGAGAAATGGAACTGCAGTTCGGTATTCACGCAACATCTGTTAAAGAAAAACTTGACTACATTAAAAACGTAGACCCAAGAGTAAGGCTTTACTGGGAGGATTGCGGAAGTTTTCCTTTTGCGTATATCCCGAAAGATATTGAAAACTATGACGAAACAAAAGATTTCGTAATAAAAACAACACATCTTCGTGAAAAAGAAAAATACGGCGCTGTAACAAAGGGCATTGTTTGTCTTGACTGGGGCGAGTTTGAACATCTGGCAGGCTCGTTCTATATCGGAAAATGTTCTAAGAAAGTTACGCATAACCGTGTGGAGCGCAAAAACAGAATCTGGCGTTATATGCAATCGTATTGGCTTGCAAATGCCGACAAAGCTCTTGACATGGTTAAGACAATGTGTGATGAAACCGGTGGAGATTTATATATTACTGCGTTGGTTGAAGATGGTATGTTTGAAGAAAACGTTATGTATCCTGTTGCTATTTATTCAGAAATGCTATGGGATGCAAATGCTGACATAAAAGAAATGGTAAGTCAGGTAGCATTAAGAAGTTATGTAGAATTTGCATAAATGGAGGAATAAAAATGAATTACAAAAGCGATTTAAAAAACATTTTAAAGTTTTGGTTAGGCAGCAGCATCGACTATGAAAAGGGCGGTATTTTTACCTGCGTTGACCGAGAGGGTAACATTTATGGTCGTGAAAAAAGCGTATGGTTTCAGGGAAGAGCGCTCTGGACCTTTTCAAAGGCATATAATGCAATCGAAAAAGACCCTGAATATCTTAAAGCAGCAAAAAATATTTATGAATTTTTACCTAAGTGTACCGACACAGACGGAAGAATGTTCTTTACAGTAACTGAAGACGGAAGAGAAATTCAAAAGAGAAGATATTATTTTTCTGAAACCTTTGCAGCAATCGGATGTGCAGAATTTTACAAAGCAACCGGTGACGAAAAAGTACTTGCTGATGCAGAAAAATATTTTGATGTAGCATATGAATGCTTTACAGGAGTAAGAAAGACTGCTCCGAAAACAAATCCTGAGAATGTAAATATGAAAGCACTTTCGCCGGTTATGATTATGCTTTCGACCGCGCAGACAATGCGTAGTGCAACAAATAAAGAAAAGTATGCCGCTATTGCATCTGAGTGTCTTGATAAAATTTTAAACGGCGGATTTTTAACTGAAAAAGCACTTTTAGAAAGTGTAAGTGCTGACGGAAAATTTGTTAATTCTCCTAACGGAAGAATCGTTAACCCCGGTCACTCTATGGAAGCAGCTTGGTTCTTAATGCTCGAGGGTATTATTACAAATAATCAGGAAGCGATAGATGCCGGCAAAAAGGTTATTGACATAACCTGGCCTTTGGGATGGGATGAAAAACACGGCGGTCTTATTGCATTTACTGATGTTTTAGGTAAGCCTCCTGTTCAGCTTGAGTGGGATATGAAGCTGTGGTGGCCGCAATGTGAAACGCTTATCGCACTTAAGATGGCTTATATGTTGTTTAAAGAAGAAAAATACAAAGAAATGTATGAAAAAATGAAAGACTATTGCAAAAAATATTTTGTTGATAGCGAGTGCGGAGAGTGGTACGGATATTTGCATTACGATAATACTGTATCCACAACCCTAAAGGGTAATATCTTTAAAGGTCCGTTCCATATTCCGCGTCTTTATATGATTATGTCTGTTTTAGAAGAAGACGGAAAGGTTGACAGATATATATAATAAATATATTTAATAATTGTATTTTAGAGGTGCTTAATATGAAACTTACATATTTAGGAACTGCAGCAGCAGAAGGCTTTCCGGCAGTGTTTTGTAACTGCGAATTTTGTAAAGAGGCAAGAAAATTAAGAGGTAAAAACATTCGCACACGTTCGCAGGCTATAATCAACGATGATTTGCTTATTGACTTGCCTGCAGATACTTACAGCCACTTTTTAAACAATAATATTGATGGTGATAAAATTAAATATCTTATTGTAACACATTCGCATCAGGACCATTTTTATAAAGAAGAGCTTGGTATGCGTCACGGTGCTTATGCTCACGATATGAGAGCTGAAAGACTTAAAATATATTGCAGCAAGGGTGCAGCAGAAATCATGGGAAAAATTGACGGTATAGAAAATTATACGGTCGATTTTGCAGCCCTGAATCCATTTGATACCGTAACTATGGGTGATTATGAAATTACTGCACTTCCCGCAAGACATTTTAAAGGTGACGGAGCATTGTTTTACATAATAAAACAGGGCGAAAAAACTCTTCTTTATGCTCATGATACAGGTTACTTTTATGACGAGGTTTTTGAGTATATAAAGGATAAAGGTCTTGTATTTGATTTAGCAAGCCTTGACTGCACAAATATTGATATTCCTATTTCAGACGAGGGTTCGCATATGGGCATAGAAAATATTAACAGAGCAGTTAAAAAGCTTGAAGAAATGGGAGCAATTACAGATAAAACTGTAAAGGTTATTAACCATTTTTCGCATAACGGAAATCCGCTGCACCACAAGCTCGAAGAACGTGTTAAAGATTATGGCTATAAGGTGTCGTTTGACGGAATGAGTATAGAGATATAACAGACAAAAAACAGCTGTCTTAATGACGGCTGTTTTTTTGTGTTTGTCGGTTGAAAAATATTCAGCAGTGTTGTATAATAAATTTGATATGCCAACTCAATGGGTTGCCTTAGTGCATTAAAAGATAATTTGATTGTATGACTTTAGTGAGTATGGCGCTGATGTTTTTGATTCTGACTTGCCAAAATTATATAAAGATTGTTGAAATTTGGCGAAATAATTATAGAAAGAAGGAATAGTATTGAAGTATCGTGCATATTTATTTGATTTTGATGGCACATTAGTAGACTCAATGCCAACATTTGTTTCTGTTATGTTGAGAATACTTGATGAAAATAATGTAAAATATGAAGAGGATATTGTGAAAGTAATTACACCTTTAGGTTATGTCGGAACTGCTGAGTATTTTAAGAACTTGGGTGTTCCTATGACAGAGGAAGAAATGGTGCGGTTGATGAACAGGTATGCATACGACGAGTATATATACAACATTCCTGCAAAAAAAAAATGTTATTTCGGTTCTCAAAGAACTGAAAAACAGAGGAGGAAATCTTAATGTTCTTACAGCAAGCCCACATAGTGTGCTTGACCCCTGTTTGAAACGACTGGAAATATATGATTTATTTGCTAATGTATGGTCTTGTGATGATTTTTCTACTACGAAGGCAGATCCCCAAATCTATATTAAAGTAGCAGAAAAAATAGGACAGCCTATTGAAAACATTCTTTTTCTTGACGATAATTATAACGCAGATAAAACAGCTAAGTCGGCAGGGATGAGTGTATGTGGAGTGTTTGATGAATCATCTGCTGAATATGTTGATGATATAAAGAATGTTGCTGACCATTATATATATAATTTTGATGAACTGTTAAATATTTAAAAAATTTAGTCCTAACTTAACATGAACTATAATGAAATGATAAGAATGGATGATTATTTCTCGGCAGAGGTAGATCACTATATCGAGTTGAAAGATTTTATGGCAAGATAAAGAAAGGTGAAAGTTTGCGAATAATGGCTAATAAAATTTTTAGTAGTAATCAAGATATAGACAGGAATGCATATATGAATTGGCGCACTGATATGCACCAACCAATTCACAATTTAAACACCTTGGCAAAAGGGTATTTTGAAAATGCTATATTGTCTATTTACACATGTCTTGAAGATAATAGCGACAAAAAAGCAGATATATTTATTTTTCCGATTTTGTTTTCAATCAATCATGGAATAGAACTATATATTAAGTCTTTATGTTGGTCTGTCAATATTTTGTTGGATGATACTTCTAAATTTAAACCAAATCACAACATCCGAGGACTTTGGCAAACAGCTAAACAAAAATTATATGAATTTGGTTTTGGATACGGGAGAGAAGAGAGTGAGTTTGTTAGTATGACGAAAACCCTTGAATCTTACTTGGATGAAATATATCATAGAATTATGACAGACAGTTTTGATGCTGCACATAAAAATATTGATTTTAGTAGATATCCATTTAGCACCGACAATCGATCACATTTTTACATAGGAACTTATGACAATGTAGTAGTGGATTTAGAAAATTTATTAAATATAGTTAAGGAAATTTATGAATGCTTAACACGTTTGACAGACACCTATTATGATTTGGTTTGTTGCAAATGGGATATGGAGTCAGAGTAATAAAAAGAGAATGATTTTGGGTGGCAGAAAAGTTTTTTATTCCTAACTTGTTGCGAACTTGCACCAAAAAGGTTTGCATCTAAACCTTATGCCTCGCAATCACAAAAAAACATTTTCATCTAGTTTATACAGTCTTTATAGTAAGATTGTCGAATGTTGTTTAAAATTAAAAAAATAAGAAACAAAGGAGTAAACCTATGTATTTAATTTCACCATTTAAAAAGCAATACAAAGCAAATTTGCATTGCCACAGCGTTTTTTCTGACGGAAAGAAGACACCATACGAACTTAAAGAAATGTATAAAGCGAATGGCTATTCCATTCTTTCTATAACCGACCATGAAACACCAAAAAATCATTCCTATTTGAACGATCCTGATTTTCTCACAATTACCGGATATGAAACGTATGTGCGTCCTGATGAAGAATGCCGCTACGATGCATACGGTAAAGAAATACATATAAATCTTTTTGCTCGAGATCCCGAAAATGAAGCTATTGTGTGTTATAATCCAAAATACTGCAAATATATTTCAGATGAACGGAAAAAGGAACTAAAAAAAGTCGGTTCTCGGAAAGTAAGAGAATACAGCGTTGAATATATTAACAAACTTATACAAACCGCAAAGGAAAATGGATATATAGCGGCATATAATCATCCGTGGTGGTCAATGGAGGATGAGGCAGATATACTGAAATATGAAGGATTTTTCAGCATGGAAATGTGTAATTATGGCAGCTATCTGATAGGGCGTCTTGAATATAACGCTGCTCTTTATGACAAAATGCTTTTAAACGGCAAACGAATTTTTTGCCACAGTGCGGATGATAATCATAATGTAGCACCTTCTGATTCTTTAGAATTTGATTCATTCGGCGGATTTACTATGATTATGCCGGAAAGTTTTACTTATGATTCTGTGATTTGTGCAATGGAAAAAGGTGAAATGTATTCTTCTATGGGACCAAAATTTAAGGAAATTTCTATGACAGGAAATAAAATTCATATTGAATGTTCAGATGTAGCGCAAATTATGGTATTTACCGGCAGTAAGGCACCTAAAAGAAAATATGCAAGTTTAGGAGAAACAATTAACTCAGCGGATTTTGAAATTGACGATCGTGCGAAATTTGTTCGGGTATCTGTTGTTGATAAATATGGAAAACATGCCGACACCCGCGGTTTCTTCAGAGATGAATTGGAGTTTTAAACAAAAGCGTCTGTTTTTTGCTTTAACTTAACACGAACTACGCACGGTACAAGGACATAGATGTAAGCGTTGGAGAAAATACAAACATCCTCTCTTATGAAGATTTTGATGAGATTTCTGAATATGCTGTTGCCTCTATGCAATGGGCAGTAGGCAGTGGTTTGATTAAGGGCAGAACAGAAAGCACCCTCAATCCCGAAGCTTTTGCTACAAGAGTAGAAATCGCAGCAATACTGCACATATTTATTGAAGCTAACAAGTAAATACATAACTTCTTAGGGCATACCACCTTAGGTATGTCCTT
>JAFQAG010000270.1 GCA_017416985.1 Clostridia bacterium | reverse complement strand
TTTATACGGAACAGGATATTTTTGCAACACTTCTCTATCAGAAATTTCATCAATATTTTCACGATAGGTTGCCATTTCTTGTGCCGAAAGATTTACAACAGACGGAATTAACATTGACTGCGCCGCGAGTGCCTTATTTTTATACTGCTTTAAAAGCTCTTCATATCTTAATCTTTCGTGTGCGGCGTGCTGGTCAACCATCAGCATCTCTCCGTCTTTTTCGACTATTATATAAGTGCCAAACACCTGACCGCAGATTTTATATTCTATCTCAGGTTTTTCCTGTTGTTTTATCTCGGTTTTATCCTGCTGTTCTATCTTTGGTGCTTCATTCTCTGGTTCGGATTGAGGTTTTATAATTTCTTCATTTACAAGAAGATTCACCGCTTTTACCACAACTGTTTTTTCAATGGTTTCTTCTTTATGAGTTTCTTCAAAAATATCAGGCTCACGCATTGTAAACTTGCTTAGGACTGTTTTTGTCATCACAGATTTATCCGTACCCGGAGTTCCTGATTTAATAGTATTATGCTCGCCGCTTGTTTTAATTTCTACCGCACGTTTTACCTCTTCCTGTCTTGGTAAAACTGTTTCGACCCGCACCGGCTCTGCTTTTTCTTGTTTTATTTGTTCTTTTAGTTCAAAGCTTACGCTCGGAGCTGTTTTTTCTACCTTTGGGATATATGTATTTTGGTGTAAAGCATTTTTAACTGCCCAATATACGCAATGATAAATCTGCTTTTCATCGGCAAACTTAGCCTCTAGCTTAGTAGGATGAACGTTTATATCAACCATTTGCGGATCTAAATCAATATGTATTGCAAAGACAGGAAATTTTCCTACCATAATTTCGTTTTTATATGCATCCTCGACTGCACGTGCTAAAAGAGGACTCTTTATATATCTTCCGTTTATAAAAAAGTTCTGCATATTTCTGTTAGGTCTTGATACCGAGCCTCTGCCTGTAAGACCGCTTACTTTAATCGGACCTTCGCTGAAATTAATAGTCTGCATCGCTGCACCGACTTCTTTTCCGTATACAGCATAAACGCAGCCGGAAAGCTCGCCATCACCTGATGTGAAAAGTGCCTCTTTTCCGTTATTAATAAACTTAAACGATACCTCGGGATGTGAAAGCGCAAGGCGGTTTAACATATCGGCAATATAGCCTGCCTCGGTAAAGTCTTTTTTCAAAAATTTCATTCGTGCAGGTGTTGAACAGAATAAATCACGCACAATCATAGTTGTGCCGTTAGGACATCCTGCCTCAGAGATTTCTGTTACATCCCCACAGTCGCAGCTAATATGAGTTCCGACTTCATCATCTTGTGCCTTTGTATAGATATCAAGCCTTGACACCGCCGCTATACTTGCTAAAGCCTCACCACGAAAGCCTAGTGTAGATATACAGGACAAATCCTCGGCTGACGATATTTTACTTGTTGCGTGGCGCAAAAGACAGGTTTTTGCATCTTCTTCAGACATTCCGCAGCCATCGTCTGCCACACGTATATAAGAAATACCGCCTGCTTTAATTTCTACGGTAATGTGTTTCGCGCCTGCATCCATTGCGTTTTCTAAAAGCTCTTTTACCACAGAGGCAGGTCTTTCAACAACTTCTCCTGCCGCAATCATATTCGAAACTGTTTTGTCAAGTACGTGAATGCGTCCCATAACTGCCTCCTTTATCTGAAGTTCTTATGCCCAGAATTTCATAATATCCATTAATGCTACAAAAATTGAAAGTAATATTAAAAGTGCAAAGCCTATAAAGTGCACCATTCCCTCTTTTTGAGGTGGTACAGGCTTTCTTCTAATCATTTCTACTATAATAAAGAATATTCTTCCGCCGTCTAATGCCGGAAGCGGCAAAAGATTAAATATTCCTAAATTTATTGTTAAAATAACCGCTAGGTTAATAAGATTTAAAAGTCCGGGAAGACCGGTTTTTGCAGTTTCTTCAACCGCTGAGCCAATCTCTGATACTATGCCGATAGGACCGGATAGCTGCGTTACTTTAACATCGCCGCGAAACAGGTCAACTAGCGAGCCGACTATTAGCTTTGAATAGAAAAATGTTCCGTAATATCCTGATTTTATGGTATTTACAAAGCTATTTGCTTCACTTTTAAGTGTAAAGCCGTAAGTAAATCTTCCGTTTTCTTCTCTCGGCTGAATTAAAAGGCTTTGCTTTTCACCGTTACGTTTTACTAAAAATTCGGTTTCTGCATCCCCTCTTCTTGAGGTTGCCCAGGTTACATCTGCGGCAATGTGTGTGCGTGAGCCGGCAATTTTTATTATTTCGTCCCCCGGCATAAGACCTGCATCGTATGCCGCTGTATTTTCAATTACCTGCGCAACTTTATTTGTTGCAACTGCCTCGCCCTGCGACATCATAATTGTCAACAAGACAAAGCCAAGCAAAATATTCATAAATGCACCTGCGGCAAGCACTAAAAATCTTTGCCATGCAGGCTTATTATTTATCGCTTTTGGGTCAGAAGAATTTTCATCTTCGCCTTCCATTGCACAAAATCCGCCTATCGGAACTGCACGTACTGAATAAACAGTTTCTCCCTTTTGCTTTGAAAAAACTTTCGGGCCCATTCCGATAGCAAATTCTAAAACACGTATGCCTACTGCTTTTGCAACGATGAAATGCCCGAATTCGTGAATAAAAATCATCAATGCAAAAATAAGCACCGCCACAATTATTGTAAAAACAACTGTCATTTAAATCCTCCGATAATTATTTAAAGCCGGTTTTGTGGTTATATTTTATGCAGACTTTTTAAAACATATTCTCTTGCCCATTTATCAGCAGATAATATATCATCAACAGTCGGATTTGTAACCACCTTATGACTGTTCATAGCCGCCTCAACCACATCTGCTATTTCTAAGAATCGTATTTTATCCTGCAGGAACAGAGCCACAGCCTCTTCATTAGCACCGTTTAAAACGGCAGGCATTGTGCCGCCTATACCTCCTGCTCGATACGCAAGCGCCAAACATCTGAATGTATCCGTATCCGGCTTATCGAACGTAAGCGGTCCGCAGGTTAAAAAGTCAAGCTCGTTATTTGTCATTATCATTCTTTTGGGATATGTTATTGCATACTGAATCGGCAATTTCATATCAGGAACGCCGAGCTGTGCGATAGTTGCATTATCACAAAATCTTACCATAGAGTGAATAATGCTTTGGCGATGCACTAAAACCTCGACTTTATCAAGGGGCATATTAAACAGATGCGCTGCCTCTAACACCTCTAAACCTTTGTTCATTAACGTTGCGCTGTCGATAGTTATTTTCGCACCCATCTCCCAGTTCGGATGCGCTAAAGCCTGCGCACGTGTAACGTTTTCTAAGCTTTCTCTCGTTCTTCCAAAAAATGGGCCACCAGATGCTGTAAGAACAATAGCATCGACCTCTTTTTCGTAATCTTCTTTATTTACCCTTGCAGCTAAGCACTGAAAAACTGCGCTATGCTCGCTGTCAACAGGAATAATCTCTGAGCCGTAGGCTTTTGCCTCGCTCATTACAATATCGCCGGCTGTAACTAAAGTTTCTTTATTTGCCAAGGCTATTCGTTTGCCTTTTTTTATTGCCGCAAGTGTGGGAATAAGTCCTGCAATGCCTACAATACCAGTTACGACGGTATCGCTTTTTTCGCTTTCTGCAAGCTCGACAAGACCCTCAGGACCTGACAAAACCTTAATATCCGTGTCGGAAAGCTTTGCTTTAAGCTCCTTTGCCTTATCCTCACGAACAACACAAACCTTATCTGGCTTAAAACGTCTTGCCTGCTCCTCTAAAAGCTCAATTCTAGAATAGGTAGAAAGGCCGTCAGGACGAGCATTCTCCATTGTTTCCATAACCTCTAAGGTCTGAACACCTATCGAACCGGTAGAGCCTAAAACCGTAATATATCTCATTTTTTAACTCCTTATCTTACGAAATAACAGGGATGTATAAAAGAAAATAATACACAAGCGGTGCAACAAAAATCAAACTGTCTATTCTGTCGATTATTCCGCCGTGACCGGGTATAAGATTCCCGAAATCCTTTACTCCGAATTCTCTTTTTATAACCGATGCTGATAAATCACCCAGTTGAGCTATAATTCCGCATAAAACTGCAAGGATGGCAAGAGTTAAATAATTAACCGAAAGACCTGCTGCATAGTCAACAATAAGACCGTATACCAAAAACGAAATTATGCATCCTACAACTGCACCAATTGCACCCTCTACAGTTTTTTTAGGACTGACTGACGGAATTAACTTATGCTTTCCGAAAAGCGTTCCGGAAAAATATGCAAAGGTGTCAGGCATCCACGCACCCAAAAACGGAATGAACAGCAATACCACACCGTTTTGCATTGAACGTATAAAGCCTATGTGATACAACAAAAGCACCGCATAGATTAACGAAAAAAACGCTGTGCATACATCTTGAAATTTTATTTTTCCATTCCAGAAGATTGCACAAATAAGTAAAAGCATTAAGTATCCCACAAGTATAAGCGTTAAAAAATCTCTGCTAAAGCCCATAAATACCGCACTTAAAAGCAAAATCGCAAATACAAATACCAATACTGTCATTGGCTTTTTTTCAAGCAGCTTAAATGTTTTGCATAGCTCATACAGCGATATAATGCAAGCAACCGACACCACTAAATTAAACCACATCGGCGAAGCGAACAGAATAATAGCCAGCACTAAAGCTGCGCCAATAACTCCGCTTAAAACTCTTATTCCAAGCTTTGACCACATAGCGACCTCCAAATTATATCGGCTTAAACACCGCCGAAACGTCTGTTTCTGTTTTGATAGTCTAAAATTGCGCCCGCAAAATCCTTTTCGGTAAATTCAGGCCAGTTTATATCAGAAAACCAGAATTCACTGTATGCCGACTGCCACAAAAGAAAATTGCTTAATCTTAATTCGCCGCTCGGACGAATAATAAGGTCAACATCAGGAACGTCAGGTGTATAAAGTCTGTCAGATATCATCTGCTCTGTTATATCCTCGCCAGAAATCTCGCCATCTTTTAGCTGCTTGCTTAAATCTTTCACAGCTCTTACAATTTCCTGTCTGCCTCCGTAGTTGATTGCAAGATAAAGCACTAATCCCTCACGGTCTTTTGTGCACTCTTCGACTATATCTATCTCACGGTTTATTTCATCGCTTAATGCGCTTCTGTCACCAATTACTCGTATTATTACATCTTTGCCTGCAAGCTGATCACGGTCACGCAAATATTCAAGCAAAAGCTCCATCAGCGAGTCAACCTCAGCTTTAGGTCTTTTCCAGTTTTCTGTTGAAAAAGCATAGGCAGTTATATATTTAACCCCCAGACTTTTTGCGTATTCTGTAATAACTCTTAATTTTTGCGCACCCGCTCTGTGTCCTGCACTTCTGGGCAAGCCTCTTTTTTTTGCCCAACGGCCGTGTCCGTCCATAATTATTCCCACGTGTTTGGGTGCTTTTTCTATATCAATTTCTCTTTCAATCGACTTTTTTGTAAGCTTATCTTTTATAAATTTAAAAATAATAATCACTCCAATAAATGCCCTAAAGGGACGCCGCTATCGGCGCCCCTTTTAGTGTATGACAGTTTTTATACTTCCATAATCTCTTTTTCTTTTTTAGCTGAAATTGCATCGATGTCTTTTATATATTTATCTGTAATATCCTGAACATCTTTTTCGCAACCCTTTAAGTCATCCTCGGTAATTTCGCCCTGTTTTTTCTGATTTTTAAAATCATCTATTGCGTCACGGCGGATTCCACGAATTACAACCTTGCCCTCTTCAGCTCTTTTAGAGATTGATTTTGCAATATCACGTCTGCGTTCTTCTGTAAGTGGCGGGAAGTTTAAGCGAATTGATTTTCCGTCGTTGTTAGGTGATATTCCGATATCTGCTTCGACAATAGCTTTTTCGATTTCGTGAAGAATTGTTGCATCCCACGGCTGAATCATTAAAGTTCTGGCATCAGGAACAGATATTGTTCCAACCTGACCTACGGGAGTTGCAACTCCGTAATAATCAACCATAACCTTATCTAAAATTGCAGGATTTGCTCTTCCTGCTCTGATTGCAGCGTAGTCAGATTCTAGCGCCGCAATAGCTTTATCCATTTTTGCTTTAATTTCTGTATACATATTAAATACCGCCTTTCGTCAGTTTGAAACTACTGTTCCTATTTTTTCACCGCATAAAACACGGATAATATTTTCAGGTTTGTCAAGACCAAACACCAAAATAGGAATATTATTATCCATGCACAGCGAGGTCGCTGTTGAATCCATAACACCTAATCCCTTGTTGAGCACGTCAATATATTTAAGCTCATCATATTTTTTCGCATTGGGATTTAAATTCGGGTCGCTGTCATAAACGCCGTCAACCTTTTTAGCAAGCAAGATTGCCTCTGCATCTATTTCTGCTGCACGAAGTGCTGCACCCGTATCGGTTGAGAAAAACGGATTTCCAGTTCCACAACCAAAAATTACAACTCTGTTTTTAGATAAATGACTTATCGCCTTACCTCTTATATAAGGCTCTGCAATCTGGCGCATTTCTATTGCAGTCTGCACACGAGTTTGCACCCCTGCAGACTCAAGCGCACTCTGAAGAGCTAAAGAGTTTATTACTGTCGCCAGCATTCCCATATGGTCGGCACGGGTTCTGTCCATATCCTTACCCGTTCTGCCACGCCAGAAGTTTCCGCCGCCAACAACTACCGCAATCTCTACACCCATTTCGTTTGCTTTTTTGATTACCTGAGAAATATCTGCCAAAGTGTCTTCATCAAGACCAAATCCACGCGGACCCGCTAAAGCCTCGCCGCTTAACTTAAGGAGTATTCTTTTAAACTTAGGTGTCATAATAGCCTCCTGATACATCTTAATTATTTTGTTATACGTTTAAACAAATCTTATAATATTATATAATTTTTTTTCATAAGATTCAAGTATTAGACACATTATTTTAACCATTATTTTCAATTTTTGTTCCTTGTTTGCTCATTTTAGGTTTACATAACATCAAAAATAATGATTTTTACTGTAAAGTTATTAACATTGTCAACAGAGTTATCAACAGGTTTTTATTGTTTTTGTCCCCTTATTCACTGTTTTTAACAAAAAAACATATGATTTTCAACTTATTAACAATGTAAGTGTACACATTTCTAAGTTTACATAATATCAAGACATTAATTTGACTTTTCATCAGTTTTTTTAGCAAATACCCATAAGCGATTGCCTATAAAATTAACTGCCAAAGAAAACGGAACTGCTACTAATTTGCAAAACATAACTGCCGAATCATCCATAAGCTGATAAGAAATACCAACAGCTGACAATATACTATTTGCAATATTTTCTATGTGCATAAAATCATAGAACAGGTTCAGGCACAAAATAGTAACGCACATAGATACAATATTTACAATAACAAACTTCCACATTTCACCGAACTGCGCTTTACCTTGTTTGTTAAAGGTCCAATATCGGTTAAAAAAGTAGCTGTTAGTCATTGCTATTGCGGTAGCAAGCACTTGAGCCAGATTTTTATTTATGTTTAAAAGACTAAAAAATACAAAAAACAAAAAATAATCAAGTGCCGTATTTAGAATTCCTATCAAGCCAAACTTTAAGATTTGAAAAATATTCTTTTTCATTTCATTATTTTTCTGCACTGTCGTCACCCTTATCAAAACCAAGCTTTTCACGGATTATATAAAGCGGTCTTCCCTTCGCTTCGTCATAGATTCTTCCGATATATTCGCCGATTATACCCAGCATCATTAAAATAACGCCATTAAATATTAACGAAACTGCAAGAGTAGATGCCCAACCTGCTACTGTTGCATCCGTAAACAAGCGCAAGCAAATTACAACTAAAAGATATATAAAGCTTGCCCCGGCAACTAAGAATCCCACATAAGTAGAAAGTTTTAAGGGTTTATAAGAAAATGTTGTTATTCCATCCATAGCAAACTTAAGCATCTTTTTAAGAGGATACTTGGTTTCTCCGGCGAATCTCTCGTCACGTACATAGGTAACAGCAGTCTGACGGAATCCAACCCAACTTACCAAACCACGAACATAGCGATTCTGCTCTGTTAAAGATGACATTACATCGCACACCTTGCGGTCGATTAAACGGAAATCGCCGGTATCAACAGGGATATCTACACTCGTCATACTTGACAACAGTCTGTAAAACATTTTTGCAGTAACCTTTTTAAAGAAGGTTTCGCCCTTTCTTTTAAGGCGCTGACCATATACAACGTCATAGCCCTCTTTCCATTTTTCAATCATCTGGAGAATAACTTCAGGCGGATCCTGCAAGTCAGCATCAATAACAACAACAGCCTGTCCGCTCGAATTGTCCATACCAGCAGTAATCGCTGTCTGATGTCCAAAGTTACGTGAAAAGTTAATTAAACGTACATTTTTATCATTTTCACATATTTTCGCAACTATTTCAGGAGTTTTATCACGGCTACCATCATTTACAAAAATAAGCTCATACGGCTCATTTGTTGTATCCATAACCTGTTTTAATCTTTTATAACTCTCTTCAACAACCAATTCCTCATTAAATACCGGAACTACTATAGAATATCTGATCATATCTCTTCTCCTTTTCGTATTTCTAGCTTTTTATTATGTAAAGTTTTCAACTTTACACAAGCTTTAGTTGACTTTTTATTGAAAACTAAACGTATTAAGAACATTATACCACTAATTACACAAGTTTGCAACAAAATTCATATTAATTGCAACTGCAAAAAAAGTCGGAATATTTTTGTCATTCGACAACCCGAATTGACAAGTTTTTCTATCAGCACGATATATAATTGTATCATCGGTCAAAAGGAGTGATGCAGTTGGAAATTAAAATATATGCAGATATCCTCTTTTTGATAAACTTAATTTTTGATTTTTGCCTGCTCTCTTTGACCTCTATGCTTATTCACGCAAGCCCAAAATTTTTAAGGCTTATATTTTCATCAGCCTTAGGAGCATCATATGCTGTTTTAGTTTTTTTTACAAAATCAAGCGTTGGGTCAAATTACATACTTCAAATTACGGTTGCCGCTATAATGATTTTAATTGCATTCGACGTAAAAAAAATGCAAAGATTTTTTAAATATCTTTGCATTTTTTATCTGACATCACTTGCAGCTGGTGGAATTTGTTTTGCAATTTTTTCATCAAGCGGCCTTGGCAGCAGATTAGGGGCAATATATTCAAACGGTATTTTATATATAAATATCCCAACTTATAAGCTTGTTTTTGCCGCAGTTATTTTGCATTTTATTATGCAAGCTGCAGTATCTGCAAGCGAAAAACATGCGTTAAAATCTTCAAAAATTAAACCTGTAAAGCTTTCAGCATTTGAAAAAACCTTGACTTTGCCTGCTCTTTATGATAGTGGAAATTTTTTATCCGACTCAAAAACCGGCTTAGGAGCTTGTGTTGCAGAATGGACTGCCATTAAGAGTTTATTTCCAGATTATGATACAGTTTTAGATGCAGCAGAAAATCATCCTGAGATTTTCAAAAAAATTTTATGCAAAAGCATTGGTGGCACACAAGAGCTTTACGCATTTTATGCAAACGTCAGTTATAGTTTTTCAAACGAATTATCAAAAAGACTTATCGCCATAACATCTCAAAAACTGACATACGACCAAAAATATTCTTTAATTTTACCAAATGATTTCAAAGGAGCGAATATAAATGATGGCACATCTTTTAAAAGACATTTTATGCATAGCGAAAATCAAATATCTGCAAATTAAAACTCAGCTTGCCATACAAGATGAGCCTGACGAAATTTATTACATAAGCGGCGGCGAGGTTTTGCCACCTCCGCTCACAGCAGATGAAGAATCAGACCTATTGTCAAATTTTTCGTCAGATAGCTATAATATAAAGAAAACTTTAGTAGAGCGCAATTTAAGGCTTGTAGTCTATGTCGCACGAAAATTTGAAAACACGGGAATCTGTATAGAAGATTTAATATCTATAGGCTCGATAGGTTTAATAAAGGCAATTAATTCTTTTGACCCAACAAAAAATATAAAGCTTGCCACTTACGCATCACGCTGCATCGAAAACGAAATTCTTATGTTTTTGAGTAAAAATCATAACAGAAAGACCGAGGTATCTATTGATGAACCTCTAAACACCGATTGGGATGGCAACGAACTGCTTTTATCTGATGTGTTAGGCACAGATTCAGACGAAGTATACAGAAAACTAGAAGATGAGGTAGACAGACAACTTCTGCACAGCGCCATTGACAAACTCAGCAGTCGGGAGCGCTCAATTATGGAGCTAAGGTTCGGATTAGGCAACAAATCAGAAAAAACTCAAAAAGAAGTTGCAGATATGCTTGGAATATCACAATCATACATTTCTCGTTTAGAAAAAAGAATTATAGCAAGACTAAAAAAGGAAATTTCAAAGATGATATAAAATATCCGTCACTTCGTTTGAAGTGACGGATATTTTTATTTACAAAAATCGTTTCTAATATTCCTTACCCTGTAAAGCTCTCTTAAATATTTTGCATCTTCTTCAATAACACCATTTTCAATATTTTTGTCTTCGGTATATTGTTCATACTCTCTCAATTCAGAAATTGCGTGTTTCCACTCTTCTCTACTATGCTGCTTGCCGTTTCTACAACTGTTAGCAAAGGATAATATGTGCCATCTTTTATCCTGTGCCTTTGTTTGTTCAAAATCTCTTTGCAGGGCAGAAAGTCTTTCACTCACTTCGCCATTTACCATTTTACCGACCCATTTAAAAATTTTCTCCCACGGATTTATTTTAATCGGCGCAACCTCAATTAATGTGAGCGCACCGATTAAAACTATCTCGGGATGTATGACAATTCTTTCTAAGAAATTAAAAATTTTATCCGTAAGCACATCCCTTATAGCTGTTTGTTATCCGTTGGGCAGTGTTTTTGATACTGAGTTCCGAAGTAAAATGATATAACCACAGTAAATACAGTCAAAAACTGTTCAGATGAAATTTGCTTTTTTATAGAAAGAACAGTAAAAACAAACGTAAGCGAAAGAGTTACAACACTTTTTACATCTACGAGCTTAGCCAGCTGATTTTTCATATCCCTGCCCCCAAATCAAAAATTTCTTTCTCTTATAAACTGTAATGTTTTTCGCGCCAGCCAATACAAGCGTCCGTTAGGATTTTGTCGCATTTCATTTTCAAGACCTTCTAAATCCTCTACAATTCCTCTGTATGCATATTCCCACGCAATATCGTGAATATCTGTAAGTTCTGCAATGCTACTGGCTTGCTCGCCTGTTATTCCTTCAAATATTGCTTTTGCAAAATCTTCTTGCCTGGTCTTTAAGAGCCACGAATCACTCTCATTGTCAATAAAAGCCAACTCAATCAAAATCGCAGGCGTTGTTGTATTTTTAAGAACTGCAAGCTCCGAGCGTGTTCTTACGCCTCTGTCGGTCGTTCCTAAATTACTCACTATCGAGTTCTGTACTCTCTGAGCAACCTCTTGCGCATAACTGCCTTTAGAGTATATAAGCGTTTCTGTACCACGAGCTGTTTGGTTAAAAGAATTGCAATGAATCGAAACAAATAAATCTGCTCCCCAAGAGTTCGACATACGAACGCGCTCGTTAAGACTAGACGCAACAGTTCCGTTGCCTACATTGTCGGTTACGTAACTTCGACTCATTCTTACCTCGTGTCCAGCTGATTGCAAAAGCACACGCAGTTTGTTTGCTACCTCGAACGTAACAATTTCTTCTCTTAAACCAAAGCCACTTGCGCCTGTATCGCCGCCTGAATAGTTATGTCCCGGGTCAAGAAATATTTTCATCAGTTGCCTCCGTTTCTTCTAACGGCGTTTCCTCTGTCGGTTCTTCTATTATTTCTTCCGCCTGTTCTTCGTTGAGAATTGCAGTATAGCTGTCTACCTCTGCCAAGTCTTCAACGGTTAAAACCTCTTTTTCAAACCAACCAAGAGCATATTTATTTACCTTGTACGCTGGTTCATTTTTTGCCATATCTTTTAAAGTTTTCATTACAAAATCTCTTAAATTAAACATTATATCGTACCTCCTAAAGCCACAATTGCATTTGCTAGTTCAGCAAATGCCTTATTAATATCTCTGTTATATTCTACATCTATAACCGCACCGATAGTATCAGTTAATAATGTCATATTCGGATATATACTTTTTATTCCGTCTACCGTACCGTCTTCATTTACTGCATATTCTGTGTCGGTTTCTTCTACCGATAGTTTAACTGTGCTTATATCTTCTGCTAAATAAGGACTCCAACCAGTAGCTTTATCTCCTAACTCAATTTGCGGTTTAATGGTCAGGTTCGTAAATGTTGTGCCGCTACCAATGTGTAAATAAACAGTTAAACCAACCCAATCAGCTCCTACTGTTTTTGTAGCGCTTTCAGATGGTGTTTGTATTACCATGTGACTTGTGCCGTTAGCATCTTTATAATTACATGATAAAGTAACAGAGCCTACTTGAGTAACATCACTGCAGTTTTTACTAAAAGTAATCATCTTCCCCGTCTTCATATCCTCTGGTAAAGTTTGAGTGCTCCATAAGTAGATGGTTACATTAGCTGTGGCAGTACCATTAAAAGTAATAGCACCTTTATCATCTATACTGTAAGTTATTCCACTTATTTCTCTGTTTACCACGCCCTCCGGATAATAAGGATTGTAGGGGAATGGTAATAAATTCTTCTTTCTTACCTTAACATCCATAATATGCTCTACTGGAGAAGTATCTTTTAAAGCTATTGCTTCACCAGTAACAGAGCCTTTAAGAGTATTGGCGAAAATCTGTTTTGATGTTTGACCCATACTGTACATATCAACGCCAAGTACCTCTATACTTGCCTTGTTTCCCTGAATCTGTGCATCAAGGTCAGGAAGGCTTTCGCTCGTAAGTTTTTCAAGTGCACTAACTCTTTCTTCTTTGTTGATAAGGTCATTTACCACCTCTTCTGACCATTCAGCCGTTGGTCGGGTGGCGAGGTCATCTATTATGTTGTTAATGCTTGTTGTATGCTCTTCGGATGTATCTTTTAACGTTTGAATGTCAGAATCGTTATTATCTATACGACCCTCTAAGCCTGTTAATTGGTTATTTAACCTTTCGTCCACTTCTGAAATCATCGCCGAGTTTTCTGAAATCGCAACAGTATTTGATTCTACTTGCGTTTCAAGGCTTTTAATGTCTGATGTATTTGTCGCCACCTCTTTACTCAGCTCATTATGCCCTGAGCGGCACTCTAAATATTGCCCTTCAAGTTTTGCTAAAACAGGCTCATTATCAGAAGATGATAATCCGACCTCTCCAAAACCCTCTCTGACGCTAGCCGAAATAACTTTAGTCGTAGCATAAGAGCCGTCAGCTTTTACCAGTGCCACCTCAAATTCAAGCTCTCCTTTTACCGAATATGCATTATCCGCTATAATATAATATGCTCCATCTTTATCTGTGATACCGCTGTCAATAATAACCGCTCCGTCGGCACGCTTTGCCTTTATAGTCAGACCATATAAAGAGGTATCTACTCTTTTCCCGTTTGAGTAAAACACAAACTCGAATCTATATCCGCTTTTATCGCCTGTGGTAAAAACTATGTTTTTGCAAATTTCTCTTTCGCCCTCTAAATCAATTTTAAATTTATAGTTTATCAAATTTACACCCCCTAACAAATAACCATCTTGAATTTGTACATTCGGGTTGTTGCACCAGCACCAGCTCTGTTCCATTTAAACAAGCATTTAAGCTTATTACCGTTCAGCGAAAAAGTAAGGTACGCAAAAGGCGTCCGCGCGCCGGCGCTTCCAATGCGAATGCTATCTGTAATAATCTGGTCATAGTCACCATATACACACGTACAAAAATATGTATTATCCTTTAAAGAATAAACCCCCATCTGACCACTCGAACCATTGCCGTCAACGATAACAAAAACGTGCGAATAGTTATTTGTTCCCATATCAATTTCAAATTCCTCTTCGCCTTCAAGACCGAGAGTTTTTTCATCAATTACAATTTCTTTTTCAATAACCATTGAGCAATTAGCATTACTCTGATATCCGGCGACTTTACCTTTGGCGTAAGTGCGTTTATCAGTTATAACACCATATTCGCTAATTTCTGCCAAAAGAACAAAATCACCGCTTGGTGCGTCAACAGAGCAAACAGGATAATTTTGGTTTCTTTCTGCTAAATCCTGCTTTAAATACACATAGTTTATTGCCCCCGGCGCATAAGGCATCTGATGTGCTTCTGTTATACGAATCGTACTGCCATCTTCAAAAAAAGCCAAACCCGGCGCAATGGCTATTGTTCCGTCAGATACCTTACTTACTTTAAGTGTGCTGTCGCTGTCGGGCACTACACCGTCTGAATAAACAGTTTTAACTATATCATTTATTTTCTCTGCGTTATATGGAACGCCATCAACAAACGGATCTGCTACACCCGAACTGACCAAAGACTTAACCAACTTGTTTAAATCCTCTGCTCCATATTCAATATTATCTGCAAAGCTATATTCATATGCCATCTTATCACTCCTTCATTATAGGCTGCTCGCCTACGTCATTTTCTTCGTACCATAAATGAACTCCGACAATTCTCATCAAAGCAGTTTTTTCAAAGCCAGCTTTTTCTATTTTAATTTTCACCCTGTCGCCAAGCTCATAATCAGTATGCCAAGAAAAATCGACAGCTAACGCTTTTGCCGAGTTTTTAATTATTTTCTTTTCGAGCTCCTTAACAGCCTCTGTTTCATTGCTAGCTGAAAGCAAACTTTCCCATCGATAAATTCCTGTTAAAGTCCCTGTTTCTTTTAACATCCATACCGAATCCGGTATACTTCCATTCTCTTCTTTTTCCTGTTCTTGTAAATACCATCCACCAGAACACCATTCAATGCAATCTGATGAAAACTCAAGCTCTGCTCCGTTTCTGTTGCCCTCAGATATAACATTTAAAAGCTCCTTAGGATGTATAACACTAAATACCCACTTTTTCTGCTTAGTATCAAAAAGAACATGGTGCCCCAGATTACTAAGTTCAAGGCAATCTATAACTGCATCAGACAATAAGCGATAATCATTTTGTGTAATTTCAACTGTTTTTTGAGATTGCTTGTTATTTTTTACCTCAACTAATAAAGCATCATTAAACACACCTTCAACCATTTGGTTTGCAATATCTTCTGCTTTTCCGGTTTTTGTTTCAAATGCCGGAAGCACACGTTTTGATAAAATCCAATTGCAAGTTCTTCCAAAAACAGCAAAATCCTCAGCCGATTGCCAGCCGACAATAATAGCTGATTTATCACCCTGAACTGCTACAATATATTGTTTGTCAGTTACAAGCTTTACTATTTCTGACTCATTTGAAAAATGCGCTTCAAACTGTCCTATAGCATTAAAATAAATTTGCCAGTTTGCACTTATAAAGTCATTATGAACCGCAAGCAAGTTAAATTCAAAATCATAAAATCTAATATCTTCCACTTTATCACTCCTAGCACGCTTTAACAAACTGCCTCTAAATATCTGTTTGTAAATCTGCATACCACACTTAAATTTGTTTCAACATCACTTGTTACAGTTATATAATTTGGACCCTCTTTAAGTGTAAATTTACTAAGACTGCAGTCGTCAGACAAATCTGCAATTAAATTTTCGCCTCTGTCATTGTAAATTTTGCGATTTGTAACATCTAAAGTAACAATATCATCTGGCTCAGGATATAAAAACATAACAAGTTTACACTCTGTCGTTTTATTGTAAATTGTAAGTGTAACCTTTTCTCCACCTGCTATCTGAGAACCAAAATAAATATTAAGTATGGGTTCTGCCTCAACATCACCCTGATTTACAACGATACCGTCAGATGTTCTGCAGGTAAATATTTTAGGCAGATTAAATGTGCTTTTAATTTCCTTAGTTTTTTTAAATAAAGCAATTGAATCTTTACCCACATCTTCAAAATAAGGACAATCACAGCAAAACTGCATGGCAAATTTTCTAAAATTTCCATAAACCTCGCCGTTTTCAAATCCACTGCATCTAGCCCGGATTCTGCGATTTATTCCGTTTGAACGAATAGTAAGCCAACCTGGTTTATCAAGAATTTTTATTGCCTGTGATATTGTACGAGGTGCCCATTTTTCCGCAGCAAAAACATCTCCGGCGATTGTAATAATTCTCGCTTCGCGCCTTTCATTTATCGTTTTTTGACCTGCTTCAGAAAAATAAGATACCGTTTGATATTTTTTGTCTGCCATACCAAGACCCGATATTTTTGTTATGCGCCACGCTTCATCGCCGCCTCCGCTTAAACAAAGCCTGCCAATGTTGTTTTCAAAAATAATTTTCGTCATAAGTTTCTCATCCTTTCCAATTCGTTATGACTGCGAGCACTGGCAAGCTGCTGCGCAACAGTTTCGCCACTTCCGTTTAATATATATGTAGTTGAACTGTTGTTATAGTTTCCGGCACTTTGTAGCACTGATGTATTTATGTCTTTGGGTTCAAACGATACTGAAAAAGACTGAACCATCTGTTTAATCTTTTCCATCTGTAGCTTAAGTTCTTCTAAAAAGGCAGAACCAAAATTTACGGCAGACTCAGTGCCACTCAATGTAAAATCTTCAGGGATACTAAGACCTGCCTCTGTCAGTTTTTTCACCATATAATCTTTTACATCATCGACAGCATGGGTAAATTGCTCAGAATATATTTCTTTTGAAATACTCTCAGACAGTTCCTGTTTTTTTGTCCACTTGTTAAGATAATCCGCGAATTTTTCGTCATTTAATCCGCCGAGCAACTCAGCAAATGCCGTACCCTCTGTTATCGACATCTCATTTATTGCAGACAAAAGACTTGCAAGAGTATCATTAGAAAAATTACCATCATACACACGTTCTTTTAATAGTTTTAAGGCATCAGAATATTTTGTCATTGCCTCAATCTGCGGATCTATATCAGAAAGGATAGTGTATACCAATTCACTTTTTTCATCACCAAGACCTTTAAATATTTGCTTTCTGGTGATATTTCCTAAGCCGGCAAGCTTATCTTCCATATTGCCCTGAGCTTTTAAAATGTTGCCTATTCTTTCGGTTGCATACTGTGCAATTTCATCATATGTTTTTTTAATATCCAGCTTTAACTGATTTAAAATCTTCTTCTCTTGTTCAGCGGTCTGTTTTAGCTGTTCTAAATATTCTTTGTCTGCAAGCTTTTTTCGCCTTAGCATTTCGTTTCTTTCAACAATTTCACGATTTGTTGCATTTTTAGCAGACGCAAGTCTTTTAGAATATTCAAGCCTTTTGGTTTCTTCTGTCATTTTTGCCTGTTCTTCTTCCAGCCTTTTAGATTCTTCTAAATAAAACCGTTCAGATTCAAGCATTCCATCATAAAACTCATCTCCGGTCTTTTTTGCTTGGTCGCCAAAACTTGATATATTTTGTATGCTGTTTTTAATTGAATTATCAATTAAATCTACACTTTTTTGCAGGCTTTCTCCTAAAGCTTCTATTTCTTCACGCACCGCTTTAATTTCTTTTTGTGAATCGTTTGCCATATTACGCCCCCTTATGCCATCATCTGCGAAATCATTTCCGCCAACTCTTCGTCTTCCTCGCTTAAATGTCGGCTTGGCAGACGATATATTCTCTTTAATTTTTTATAATAATCCTTTTGTCTTTTATCAGTAATTTCCGATAAATCCATAGCTCTGTACTGCATAACAGAAAAAAGCTTAGTATCCTGTCCAATAGAGCGAAACAGCGCTAAAAACTTCCACCAATGCAAGCATTCTTTTGTCAAATCAATGCCGTATTGTTGCATAAAAGCAGCATAAAACAAATCTGCATCAGCCTCAAAATCAAATACTCTTGCTGATGTTCCTTTATATTCTTTATTTTTAATGCCGCCAGTTTCTTTGCCACAATAAAAATCAATAAGCAGCATAAATGCAGCATTGGCATCTGGCGGCAGATTATCCTTATAGCACAGCCTAAAAATCTCTATAATTTTTTCAAACCAGGGCAATTCAGAATACAAAATACTTTCTATATTTATCCAAACACGAAAATCAGAATTTACCCCATAACGCACACCATTATACACTACATAATCAGGCATTTCTTTTTTTAAATCAATCATACCGCCACCGCCAATCTAAATTACTGCTGTTCTGTAAAGGTCAATGTTTTCCAGTTATCATTGCTCGTTGCAGTACCAATAATCTTATCTCCGGATGCTTTAAAGCTGCCCGAATAAGTATATGCTTCACTAGAGCCTCCCTCGCTGTCAGGGATAACTGCAAAATCACGTTTAACAGCACCATATGCTTCGTCCTTTTTGTCCGTAAAGTCAACAACAATTATCGAGCGAATTGCCTCTGTTCCGGTATATTCACCATCAGCAAGCGCAGCTAAGTCGCTATGTACTTTATTACCGTCAAACTGATCAAATTCATAAGAAAATACAGGGCTATAGCCTACAACATCATTTCTCTCATGTTCTTCATCAATATACTGACGTTTATATTCTTTCGGATTTGCCTTTTTTGAAAATTCGGTAAATCCGCTCATTCTGTAATAAGTAACAGTATCATTTTCAACAACTCCGTAAAAAGCAAGTTTTTGACATCTTTTAACCAATTTTTCATTTAACAAATTTACATACCTCCTTCAAAATAAACCATCGTGCATTCAATGCTGTATTTAGCACAATCATCGGCTAAATCCTTTAAAACACCCGAGCCGGATACCCTGATTGATTGTGCAACTCTGCCATTTCCTATTTTAGGTAATTCTCCCTCATCATTTTTTGCTTTAAGCCACTCAGAAAATTTTTCATGAAATTCTGCAGCTTTTAAATGTTTGTCCACACTCATTCCAACATATTCACGTGATGCTACCGCAAAAACAAATCTTTTAAGCTTTCCGCCATCTGAATACTGTTTAATAACTTCATCTGTTCCGATGCGCTCAATAGAATATTCCACAGGCTCTGCGCCCAAAAAATCAATGTTAATCTTACCTTCACGAAACAACGGACAGCCTGCTATAAAATCCCTGATTCCTTTTATAATACTCATCTTAATCCTCCCGAACATACTAACGGCATACGATTTTAAAATGCCATACAGCTTTATGCCCTCTGCGATTGTCCGCAAAACTGCAAACCATAAGACTGTCATCCGGCGGAATATCTGATAAGCACTCACCCAAAACAACTCGGTCACCAATGGCAACACCAGGCATTTCGTTAACAGGAATTCTTATAATAGTTTTACGTTCACGCCACGGACCGTTTCTGCTATGTCGTTTTTCGACCGACACCTTACCTATAACAGAGCATTTTGGAAAATAACTGCGATAAAAAATTTCTTTTTTTGAATCCGCATCAACCCCTGAACGATATATGGTAACACCGCAATGTGTAATCATATTCCTATCCCCCTGTAAATCAAAAGCGAGGGCAAAATTTTTACAGCAACACGATACATCTCCGTTTCATCCGGAGATTCATAAACAATCTGATATCCGTCATTAGATTCTGAGTGAACCCCTCGTCTGCTCTCGTGTTCAAAATAGATTTCAGATAAAGCACACTCTGCAAGCTTAACTTCTTCAGGGATATCCTCAGCACCTTTTAACACACCATTAGTAAGCCAATCAATATAGCACTTTGCTTTAACCGCAGCGGAGACAAAATCCTCCGCTGTGTCAATCAGACTTCCGCAAAACTCTGTCTGATAGAAATTAAAATCCGAATAAGGCATTATATCGCCTCCCATTAAGCCTTAGTGCTTAAATAAATACCGTTCTTTTTATTTGCAAATACACGGTTAAGACCGTAAATACGGTATCCGAATTTATAAGCATCGGCATCAGGATTAGCCTCAGGCATAATAACTTTCGGAGCCTGATGCTTAGTAATCTGCATTACTGCCGGCTTATGAATAATCATAAAGTTAATATCCTGTGCATCATCTGCTTTTTCATAACCGCCTGCAGTTTCATCTCCCAAATCGGTTACCTTACCGCTCTTTAAATCGACAGATGTACAGAATCTGCTCTGAGGAACAGCAATAATAGCAGTAAAACGTTTTAAAACTTCTTTAGAAACGGTAGTATCAACACCATCGATTAAATCAAGCAGAGTCGGAGTAATAAATAAATATCTGTCTTCTTCTCCAACCTCACCATTGTCCATTTCTGACTTTGCTTTTCGAATAGCATTAAGTACTTCTTCACCGTCTGCATATTCAGCAGGCTCAGCCTTTAAAATACCACTTTCTGATGCATACTGCGCAAAACGAACAGCATCAAGCTCAGGAACAACCTTTGTACGAATGAATTCGCCTGACAGTTTTCCGAAAGCCACACCGGCCGTTTCTTCGTTGTCCATTGCGTCAACAGAGAACATTCTGCCTCTTTCGTAGTTGAACTGCACTGTTTCATTGGTGAGTTTAACATCGCCGTCAGCATAACCACTGTTTCTGTCATAATTGCCCAAGCCTGACATTTCCATTTTAGGAATAATAAGCTCATTAGCATTTGCCCCCTGCTGAACAAGCAAAGAGTCACTTTCAAGCACTGCAGTTTTCGCAGTCTGCTGATAAACCTCGTCTAAAAGACCAACATAATTTTTGAATAATTGAATTGAATTTGCCATTTAAAATCTCCTTTTCTTTTTTAAATTCCCATTGCTTCACGAACGGCACTTGTTCCGTCCGCTTCTTTTACATCACCGATTGCCGCCGAAAACTGCGGAAGATTGCTGTCAGAATTGAACAAATATCCGTACTGCTCTTTAACTTGACAGATTTGCTCATCAAGACCTGTAACAGAATCATCTTCAACACTAACCTCATCCCAGTTAATAAGCGCATCTAAAACCTCGGTGTTTTTCACACCGCTTTTTAAGTAAAGTTTTTCTTTTTCATCGCAAAGAACGGTCTTTTTACGCTGTTCTTTAGCTGAAAGCTCCGCCTGCTCTGCTTTTTCTTTCCAAGAATTTAATTCATTTTTTAAGCCTTCATAATCCATGCTGCGATAATGTTTAAGCTCTTGCTCAGCATCAGCCAGATCTTTTAAAACTCGCTCAAGCTCCAGTTTTTCTTGCTGATTGACGCTTTTAGTGCGCTCAATATCTCTGCCGTTTATGGCCAATATACTGTCAGCTTGCTCGCGGTTTAAACCCAAATTTAAAAGTTCTTCAGTTTTCATCAGATATTCCTCCCAAATTTCTCTCGCATATCTTACACAATAAAATATTTACTATATGCGGCATATAAAGATTACGCTTTTTAGGTGGTCGCATCACCCATCCTCTGCATATTAGGCTTGCAGAACAGCCAATTTATATAATCAGGCAACGCCTGCGTCTGTTTTAAATACTCTTTCTGTTACAGCCTTTTTAGCAACTTCTTCACTTTCTCCAAAATACCACATTCTGAATTCCCACGGTTGCATAATTCCATTTTGAACAAGCTGCTGCTTTTCAGCAAATTCGGCATTTCTGTCTGTTATGCTGCTATCATCGAATTCAAAAGAAATACTGCTTTTTCCGCCCGGAGCCAGCTTATATAAACTGCATAATACATCCATTGCAAAAACAAGCTCTTCCAATGCTTTAGCAATAGATTTCTGCACATCACAAATCATTGAAAAACTTCTCTGTTTAGATGCTCTTACTTCTTCCGCCGTCTTATCAACATTATCTATATCTGATAACGTACCGTAAGCAAGACCGCAATTAAACTCTATCTTACGCAATATGCTGTTTAATCCTCTTAAAATATTTTCCTCACGCAAATTAGGAGTCCAGTCAGAGAACAAATCGTCACCGTTTTGCTCTAACGCAAGCAATCTGTAAAGTCTTTTGTCAGGAATAATAGCACGTCCGTTTTTATCAACACGAAAAGCCATATCCGAAACATACAACGCTCTTTCGCCGCTTTCGAACTCCCACAATAATCTTGAATACTGTTTGTCAGCCTCACGGATCAAATCACAGGCACGTGCATAAACCGAAACGCCAAGCGGCGAACCAGGATCTACCGCATTTGCATAAGGAACTTTAAAATATCCAATTAAAAGCCTGTCAACATTTTTAATCGAAACATTCTGAGATATCCCTTTCCACTCCGCAACCTGACTAAGAGGAATTTCTTTCCCTAAAACACCTTCTGTGCGGCTTACATACGCACGGTTAATTATTTTATAAATCTTATTTTCAATTGAATGTTCTTCGAGTCTGGTATAAATAGCGCCGTCTTTTTTTATCTGACCTACAAATATCGCTCCGGTGATTCTTCCCGAGCTGTCAAAAGTCGTAGGAAAAAATTTATCCGCCTGAATAAAATCAACTAAAATTTTGTTTCCATCAACATATGGTTTCATAACCATTCCACCTTTTGCACAACCATACTCAACAAATCTTCTTAAATTTTCTAAAACAGGTTGATATGCACTGTTTAAAAACTCCGCGCGTGCGCTTCCCGAAATCTCGGATCGCATTTCAACTGTGGCTAAGCGAGCCACCTCAGATGCAATAGCCGCCGACAAATTAAGACTTTTAACTCTGTCATTACACCAAGGCGATTCATTGTCATACATCAAAGACCACAAAGATAGCGCATTTTTCATTTTTTCTGACACTTCACCGCCTGCTCGCACCTTTTTTTCAACCTCACTTGTTCTAACCATTCTGATCATCCCCCTCATCAAATCCTTAAACTTTGTCAAAATTCCACCGCCTTTACAAATTTTAATTACCTGAACTGTCTTCTTAATATGGTGTTGCAAAAATACCTAACATCATCCATTGCGTGGTCGTTAACTTTAAGCACTGCATCAGACTGTGCGTCTTCATCCCACACATAAGACCTGAACTCTCTTAAACAGCCTTTGCAGCTTTCATGAAACAAAAGTTTGTCTTGCGCAATATATGAAAACACCAATCTGATTCCATCCAAAACCTTGTTATCTGCTTTTTTTACTGCAAATCTACCTTTTCTTTTAATGCATGCAATAAAACTTGCAGCCGATGGATCTATAAC